>NZ_JBQEMR010000015.1:0-79509 GCF_052045015.1 Stenotrophomonas sp. 22692 | reverse complement strand
GGGCGGTGTCGGAGTGCGGGGTGTCAGCCGCATGGATGCGGCTGCCAAGCCTCCAGGGACGGATTTACGGCGTCCCCGCACTCCGACACCGCCCCGCCATCCCACGGAATGCACGCTGTTGCCGTTGCTGTTGCCCCGGCTTGTAGCGGGTGCAGGGCGCAGCCCTGCAAAGAACCCTACCCTCGCGGTCGGCTGCGCGACGGCACCAGTGCGAACGTATCCACCGCCAGCTTCTCGGCATGGTTCAACCACGCGCGGATCTCCAGATCATCCACTTCGTGATCCAGCCCGAACGACACGTTGATCTTGCCGTTGGCATCGGGCTGCACCCACTGCTGGGCCAGCACCACCTTGCGCTGCGACGACACCGCTTCGATCCAGAAACCACGATCCGGGCGCGTACTCGCCACCAGCTGCAGCATGTACTGGCCGGCGCGGGTACGGCGGCCCTTCTGGGTGATCATGTGTGCCTGGCGCACGCTCGGGCGTGGGCCCTGGAAGGCGTCCAGCGGCGCATCCACGGCAATGCCGCCACGCAGGTCGTTGTCGCGGTACAGCTTGATGCCGTTGTCGCGGTTGACGAGCAGGGCGCACCAGTCACCGTCGGCCGAGCCGTCCTCGAACGCGGTGCAACGGTCGACATAGGCCAGGGTGTTGTCCGGGTTGGCATCATCGAACTGGCGCGAGGTGTTTTCCAGATACACGGACTTCAAACCCCAGTCCTTGTCGTACTCGAGCAGCACCGGTGGCTGCACGTGCTGCAGGCCGACCACCACCTGGTCGTCGCCGTCGATCTTCAGCTCGCGGGTCGGTTCACCCAGCCACAGTGAACGGGCGAAGGCCAGGTACTGCGGGTAATCGCGGCCGCCATCGCGCTGGGTGGCCACGCTGGCGCTGGGCGCGCGCTGGGTATCGATCAGCGAACGGCCAAAGCCCATCGTCTTCAGGTTCGGGTCCAGCAGGCTGAGCAGGGTCGCACCCGAATCCAGGGTGGTGCCGGCGTCGGCGCTGAGCTGCTGCGGGGCAATGCCATCGCCCAGGAACAGCAGCAGGTTCTCGCGTTTCTGCCGGGTCAGAATGTGGGTCAGATCGTTGGGCATCGCCAGGTGATCGGAGGCGATCACGATCAGCGTGTCCTTGCCGTAGGGGCTGGCCTGGATGCGCTGCACCAGCTGCGAGATCAGCCGGTCACTGCACTTGAGCGCGTTGAGCATGTTGATGTTGCCGTACTGGCTCTGGTAGCGCTCGCCCTTGCACGACACCGGCAGGTGCCCGGCCGGGTGATGGGTGTCCATGGTCAGCGTGGTCAGCATGAACGGCGAGCCGGCGCGCGAGAGCTGCTCGAAGCGCTGGTAGGCGGTGTCCAGGAGCACGTCGTCGTGCACGCCCCAGGCCGAGTAGTGGATGCGGCCGATCTTCTTCTGCTGCTTGAACCAGGCCAGGTCATGCACTTCATCGAAACCGTGGCTGGCCAGGAACTGGCCCTTGCCGGCGAACTGGCCGTTGGCACCGCCAAGATAGTGGTTGGTGTAGCCCTGCTGCTTCAGGTAGTCGCCCAGGCATACCGCCTTGGGCAGGAAGCTGCCCATGCGGTCCATGCTGTTCTCATCGCCCTGCGAGGTGGTCAACGGCACACCGCACATCGACGACACCAGGCCGGCGATGGTCCAGCCGCTGCCTTCGGCCGAGGCCAGCCCGCGCACGTCCAGCGACTTTGTGGCCAGCCGGTTGAGATTGGGCATCAGGCCCGGGAACACGTTCTCATCCAGGTAGGTGCGCTCCAGGCTTTCGCCGTAGATCCAGACGATGTTGCGCGGGCGCTGCAGCGGCTGCGTCGGCACCTGGTACTCGGGGGCGATGCGCGCGAAGTCGACCGGGCGCAGCTGCTGGTAGAGGCGCTGGCCGTCGCGGGCCAGTGGGCTGATCATGATCGTGGCCACCCACACGGCCGCGAAACCGGCGAACAACGCGCCACCGTGGCCGGGCCGGCGCCAGCGCTTCACCCGCGTGGCGAACAGCGGCAGCAGGGAGACCAGCGCCAGCACGATGAAGCCGGCGATGTAGCCCTTGAAGTCGGAGACACCGGCGCCTTCCATGTCGGCGCCGAGGTGGTACAGGGTTGCAGCGTTGAGTCCATCACCGGACAGCTTGTCGATCAGCCACCACGCGCTGAGCATGAGCAGCAGCAGCGAGAATGCGCTGGCCTTCCACCACACCCACTTGTCGGACGCGAGGAACAGCCAGCACAGCAGCAACAACGACAACAACAGTATCCAGAGCATAGGCAGCTTCGGCAGTGACGGAATGTTGATGGACGTCGTACCGACGCGTGTCCATCCGACCGGCGCTGTCGCAAGCACATGCACATGACAGGCCGATGACCCGATAGTGCATGCACGAACCTGACTGAAATGTTTGTTGGAATGACGCGCGCGAAATCGCGCTCAGAAGGTAAAACGAGCGTGAAAGGCTACGTTGGATTGCATTAAAATCCGCATGAATAGGGCGTTTTCGTTGATGCGCTAGCGATGCCCGCGTTCTTCGCGTGCCCGTGCGCGACGGTCGAACAGCAATGCACTGGTCACGATGCCAAGGCCGAGCACCACGCCGATGAACAACAGAATCAGCGCAATCAGCGGGTAGCCGAACAGATGCCAGCCGGTGTCGATCTTCATCATCATCGCGGCGGCCATGATCAACGCGGCGCTGATGATGCCGGCCGCGACGCGGTTGGCGATCTTCTGCAGGTTCTCCATCAACCGTGATTCTTCCAGGCCGGTCACCTTCATCTGCAGGCGGTTTTCGGCCAGCAGGGCCATGATGTCCGACAGCTTGCGCGGCCCATCGCGCAGCAGCTGCTGCAGCTCCATCGCCTCGCTGGCGAGGTTGGCGGCAGACAGCGATTTCTTCAGGCGTGCGCGCATCACGTGCTGCAGCTGGCGCTCGACGATGCGACGTGTTTCCAGCTCTGGTGCCAGCAGCCGGCACACGGTTTCCAGGTTGAGCAGTGCCTTGCCCAGCAGGCTCAGTTCCGGCGGCGTGCGCAGCCCGCAGGCGGTGGCGATGCGCACCATGTCCAGCACCACGCGGCCTTCGGAAAACGTGCCGCTGGCGGCGTAACGCGCGATCAACTGGCCGGTCTCGCGCAGATAACGTTCCTCGTCGAACGCCTCCAGCCGCGTGCTGATGCTGATCAGGTCGTCGGCCACTTCCTCGCCACGGCCATCGACCGCTGCGAACAGGATCTTCAGCAAGCGCTCGCGCAGGCGCGGCGGCATGTGCGCGACCATGCCCAGGTCGAAGATCGCCAGCCGGCCATCGGGCATCACCCGCAGGTTGCCCGGATGCGGATCGGCGTGGATCTCGCCATGCACGAAGATCTGGTCCAGGTAGCCGCGGATCAGCGCGGCGGCAAGCGGATCCATCGATTGCTCGGTGCGGCGCACATCGGGAATCGCATCCACGCGCACGCCGGTGGCCAGTTCCATGGTCAGCACGCGCTGGCTGCTGTAGTCCCACAGCGGCTGCGGTATCCACAGGCGGCGGAACGGCTTCAGGTGCCGGCCGAAGCGGGCCAGGTTCTCGGCCTCGGCGTGGTAGTCCAGCTCCTGCATCAGGGTCTTGGCGAACTCGTTGAGCCAGTCGCGCAGGCGCACGCGGCGGCCGACCTGGGTCAGGTGGTCGGCGGCCAGCGCGAAGCTGCGCAGCGCCTCCAGGTCCGAGCGCAGCTGCGCGGCGACTTCAGGCTTCTGCACCTTCACTGCTACCTGGCGGCCATCGTGCAGCACCGCGCGGTGCACCTGCGCGATCGACGCGCAGCCCAGTGGCTCGGGATCGAACGCAGCGAACAGCTTGTTCACCGGGGCGCCCAGTTCCTGCTCGACGATGGCATGGATGCGCTCGACCGGAATCTCGGCCACCTTCTCCTGCATGCGCTCCAGCGCCGTGGCGAACTCCACCGGCACCATGTCCGGGCGGGTAGAGAGCATCTGGCCCAGCTTGACGAAGGTGGGCCCCAAGGCTTCCAGGTCACTGACGAACTGTTCCGGGTTGCCATCTGCCGGTACGTCGGCCGGATTGCCCGCGGCATCCAGGTTCATGCCGGAAAACACGCCTGAATGGCGGTAGCGCATCAACAGGCGCAGGATCTGGCTGCGCCGGTTCATGCCTTTGACCAGCGGGGGATTGCCATTGGCGGTGGGCGGATTGCTCAAGCGGAACTCCCATGCGGCAAAGACGGTCGTGCCGGCCGCTGGCCAGCAATGTCCGGATTCCGCAGTGTCGCCGGGGGGCGGTAGGCACGCGGTGAATCCGACCGCTTCCGCAGCCGCCCCGGTATCGGTCAGAATCCGCTCATTCCCTCTCTGGACTTCCCATGGCCGGTGCCAGCCTGTTCGCCCTGCTCGACGATATCGCCACCCTCCTCGACGATGTCTCGGTCCTGACCAAGGTCGCGGCGAAGAAAACCGCCGGTGTGCTGGGCGACGACCTGGCGCTGAACGCGCAGCAGGTGACCGGGGTCAACGCCAACCGCGAGCTGCCGGTGGTGTGGGCGGTGGCCAAGGGCTCGCTGGTCAACAAGGTGATCCTGGTACCGGCAGCACTGGCGATCAGCGCCCTGGAGGCCTGGCTGCACAGCCGCGGCTGGAACGTGCCGCTGATCGTGCCGCTGATGATGATCGGTGGTGCCTTCCTCTGTTTCGAAGGCGTGGAGAAGCTGGCGCACCGCTTCCTGCACTCAGCCGAGGACGACGCCGAGCATCAGGCCGAACGGCGCAAGGCGCTGGCCGATACGCAGGTGGACATGGTGGCGTGGGAGAAGGACAAGGTGAAGGGCGCGATCCGCACCGACTTCATCCTCTCGGCCGAGATCATCGTGCTGACCCTGGGCGTGGTGGCCACCGCGTCGTTCACCAACCAGGTGGTCACGCTGGCCGTGGTTGCATTGGCGATGACGGTGTTCGTCTATGGGCTGGTCGCGGGCATCGTGAAGCTTGATGACGTCGGCCTGTACCTGTCGCGCAAGGGCGGCGCCATTGCCGCTTTCGGTCGCGGCCTGGTGGCGTCGGCGCCGTGGCTGATGAAGTTCCTGTCGGTGGCTGGCACCATCGCCATGTTCCTGGTCGGCGGCGGCATCCTGGTGCACAACGTGCCGGCGCTGCACCACGCGGTGCAGGCGCTGGGCGGTGAAGGGCAGTGGGGCTGGCTGATCAGTGCTGCGGCCAACATGGTGGTCGGCATCATCGCCGGCGCCATCGTGCTGGCGGCGGTGACCGGGTTCCAGAAGCTGCGCGGGAAATGATCTGTAGAGCCGAGCCCACGCTCGGCTGCTCTACGGCGCTGCGCGCCGCCGCCCGAGCATAGGCTCGGGCGCTACAGCGTCTGCACGCTGGATCATCAGCCCGCCTGCACCCGGTTCTTGCCTTGCCGCTTGGCCGCATACAGCGCGTCATCGGCGCGCCGCAGCAGGGTCTCGGTATCGTCACCGGGCTGCCATTGCGCCAGCCCGGCGCTGAAATGCACCGGCACGCGCCGGTCCTGCACGGTCAGCACGCGGTGCGCCAGTGAACGTTGCAGGCGCTGCACGGTGGCCATGCTGTCGGCGCCCTGGGTTTCCGGCAGTACCAGAACGAACTCGTCGCCGCCCAACCGTGCGATGCCGTCGGTGGCGCGCAGCAGCAGCTTGCACACGGCCACCAGGTGCTGCAGCAAAGCATCGCCACCAGCGTGACCGTGCGCCTCGTTGGTCAGGTGGAAATCATCCAGATCGATCACCGCCACGCCCAGCGGCGAGTTGTTGCGCATGGCACGCGCCAGCTCACGCTGCAGCAGTTCGTCCAGGCCGCGGCGGTTCAGTGCCTGGGTCAGCGGATCGATACGCGCCAGGTCACCAGCAGCACGCAGCTCCTGCTCCAGCTCGGCAATGCGCTGCTCTGCGCGTTCCACTTCCTGCCGCGCGCTGGCCAGGTGATCGCGGGCCTGCGCAGCCTGCTGCTGTACCTTGCCGGTATCGCGCATCACCTCCTGCAGCAGCTGGTTGAGGTCGGCGATGCTGCGCGCCTCACGCAGCTGCAGCGCGTAGCTGCCGATGCGGTCATGGTACTCACCGGTGCTGGTGGCCATGCCATCCATGCGCTCGATGAACTCGCCCATCAATCCGCGCATCGCCGCTTTTGAATCGTCGATGCCCTGGCGCAGCAGTCCCTGCTTGTAGATCACTTCGCGCAGTTCGGCGCGGGTGCGCTCGACTGCTTCGGCTTCCAGCGGACCATCCAGCAGATGGCGCACCGCCGCGATCTGGCCCTGCAGCCAGCTGCGGTCATCTAGCAGCTCGCTCACGTTCTCCAGCAGCAACGCGAACAGCTCCAGCAGCAGCGCCTGCTGCTCCTGCCAGCTCTCGGCACGCACACCGACCTGGTGGCCGAGTTCGCGCACGCCCTGTTCGATCGGCTCCAGTGCGGTACCCGGTTGCCACTGGCGGAGGCGCGTGGCCAGGGCCTGCGCTTGCTCGCGCAGGTCCGGGTCGTGCTGCAGCAGGGCCACCACCGCACCGCCCAGCAGCAGCCGCAGCTGCTCGGACAGGCGCAGGCTTTCCGGCTGCCCGTCCGGGGAATGCTGCTCGATGGTGCGGATGTACTTGTCGATCAACTGCCGCATCGCGCGGCCGTAGCGCGGCCAATCGGCGCTGGCCTGCGCCGATTGCAGGCGGTCGCCCATGTCGCCCAGTTCGCCGGGCAGGGTGGCCATGCCGTTGGCGAACGCCGCCAGCAGCGGTTCCGGCGCGTCGGCGCCTGCGAACAGCTGCTGCAGGGCCACGCCACCGCCGCCCTGCAGTACCACGCGGTCGCCCAGGCCATCGTCCACCACCGCGCGCACGCGTGCCGGCGGCCCAAGGGCGGTACCGGGGGCAGGGCGGTGGTCGGGCTGGTCCGTCATGGAGCGAATCCTGGGGCTGGCAGGGACTGGTTCCAGCATATCGGCGCGGCCGCCGACGGCTTGAACGGCTAGGATGGGCGACAGGATGCCGCAGTGGAGGTGCTGATGCGCGTGATGTTGCTGGGGGCGACCGGCCTGGTCGGTGGGCTGACCCTGCCCAGGCTGCTGGACGACCCGCGCTGCAGCGCCGTGGTGGCGCCCACTCGCCGTCCGTTGGGTGTAACTCACGGGAAGCTCGAGAACCCGGTGCTGGCCTTCGACGCGCTGCCCACTTCGCCAGAATGGGCGCGCGTGGACGCGATCATCTGCGCGCTGGGCAGCACCATGGCCCAGGCCGGCAGCCGCGAGGCCTTCCATCGCATCGATCATGACTACCCGCTGGCGTTCGCACGCCTGGCAAAAGCACAGGGGGCGCAGACCTATGTGCTGAATTCCGCAGCCGGCGCCAACCCACAGTCGTCGATCTTCTACAGCCGGGTGAAGGGCGAGCTGGAGCGTGATCTGCGTGCGCTGGACTTCAATTCGTTGACCCTGGTCCGCCCAGGACTGATCGGTGGCGAGCGCAACGAGGTTCGCCGCGGCGAACGCCTGGCACTGACGGTGCTGGGTGCACTGGGGCCGGTGTTGCCACGGGCATGGCGGATCAACCCGGCCAGCGAAATTGCCAGGGCGCTGGTCGAGGCTGCGCTGGCCCCGCAACCGGGCGAGCACGTGGTGGCATCGCGCGCGCTGGTCGGCTGATGTCGCGTGCGCTGCGCCTGACCCAGCTGCTGCAGCTGCTGCGCCGCCATCGACGGCCGGTGGCCGGGCAGACGCTGGCCGACGCGCTGGGCATCAGTCTGCGCACGCTGTACCGCGATATCGAGACCCTGCGCGAGCAGGGCGCTGACCTGCGTGGCGAGGCCGGCGTCGGCTACCTGCTGGCACCGAGCGATACCTTGCCTCCCATGACCCTGCCACCGGCCGAGATCGATGCGCTGGTGCTGGGCCTGCGCTGGGTCGCCGCCCGCACCGAGCCGGCGCTGGCCGAGGCTGCGCGTGACGCCCTGGCGCGTATCGCGCATGTGTTGCCTGCGGCGCGCCGCGAAGCGCTGCGTGACAGTGGTCTGCGCGTGGGCCCTTCGCGCGCTGCGGCCAAGGTTCCCGCGGCTCGTCTGCAGGCAGTGCGTGAAGCTGTGGGTTCGCAGCAGCGCCTGAAGTTCGCCTACGAGGACGCGCACGGCCAGCGCAGCGAGCGCATCGTCTGGCCGTTCGCGCTAGGCTATTTCGACGAAGTGCCGATGCTGGCGGCGTGGTGCGAAGGCCGCGAGGACTTCCGGCATTTCAGGCTGGACCGGATCCGTCAGGTGCGCGTGCTGGAGGATCACTACCTCGTGCCACGCGCCACCCTGCTGCGGCGCTGGCAGAAGGCGCAGGGCATTGCGCCGGATTGGCTGGATCGTTCGTAGCGTCGGGTTTTCCCGCCTGCTTCCGCGCTTCGCTTTCTGCTGCTGGTGGGATGGAGTGGTGGCCTTTGCTCTTTGCTCTTTGCTGATTGCTCTTGGTAGATGTCGAGCTTGCTCGACCGCCTTGGATCTTCGCGAACAGCAGTCGAGCAAGCTCGACCTCTACTAGGGCAATGGCAACAGCAGTCGAGCAAGCTCGACGCTGCTGACAGAATCTGTCAGCAGGTCCGTACCACCATGGACGCTCCCAACAACGGAGCTTCCCTATGTTCAAGCCCAGCACCCTGCTGCAGTACGTGCGCGACGTCGCCGCCAGCGCCACCTTCTACAGCGGCATCCTCGGCAAACCGCCGGTCGAGCAGTCGCCCGGCTTTGCGCTGTTCCTGCTCGGCGATGGCGCCGCACTGGGCCTGTGGCAGCGCGATGACGTGCAGCCGGCGGTGTCCGCGCAGGCCGGCGCTGCGGAACTGGCGATGTTGGTCGCCAAACCCGAGACGGTGCAGCAGACGCACGATGCGTGGCGCGCGCTAGGCGTGCAGATTCTGCAGGCGCCGGTGACGCTGGAGTTCGGCCACACCTTCGTTGGAGTGGATCCTGACGGGCACCGCCTGCGTGTCTACAGCCGCGCCGAGGGCATGGTCGCGCGCGATTGAATCAGGGAGGGAGCCGGTACATGCCGGCTCCTGGACCTACCCCTGCTTCTGCGCTGCTTCGATGACGATTGAAAATGTCTCGTCGTCCTGCGAATCCCACTCAATGGCCAGCTGGGCCAGCTCTCCGACCACATCGCGGCCGGGATTGCACCGCCTGAGTTCCTTGATGAACTGCCGTATCTGACGGGGCGTCAGTTCACAACCTGGATAATCAAACAGATTGAGCGCGGCATCTGAAGAACGGTCCAGCAGTTCAGGCGCGAGGATGGAATAGGCTTTGATGTAGAGCGAGAGCGGAATATCCGACAGGAAGTTCTCGGCTGCACACATGATCGACGCGTCATGTGGCGGGTTCCGAAGGAATTCCCTCATGACCGCAAGGACGACTTCTACCGACGGTGGTTTCGTCAGTGGTCTGTAGAAGTGGTTGGCGTATGCACGGTCACCTTCGTGGGTGACCACAGCATTCGATAGTGTTGCGAGCATCGTGATCCATACGTCAGCGTCCAGCGGTGTAGCCGGTTCGGCGTGTCCTTGTTGATCGGCACTGGGGATCACCGCCCGGACGATGGGCTCGCCGTTGCGCCATGACTGCAGACGGGAGTCGATAATTGCGTACACCTGCTCCTGTTTGTCCCACATGGCGTCCGGCGAAGGCGTGGCATCTTGAGGGAACAACGAGAAGAAGTCTGAGAGGAAGGTGGCGCGTGGACTGAAGTACTCGACAGTGAAGTCCAGTGCATCCTCGCTGAGAGCATTGCCGGGAATCTCACCATGAAATGCCGCCTGCAGGTTTGCGACGAGTTCCATTGGGGAATCTGACCGAGCGATGGTCGATCCCACCGGCTGATCGATGAAGGCGCCCGTTGAAGCCAACCATCGCAGATAGACCAGTGTTGGAATCGGAAGCTCGTCCAGTGCTTCTTCCGGTGATGGCAATGACCCGAAGGGCCGCTCGTGGAACAGCTGGGCACCCTTGGCAAGGAAAGCATCAATGATCGTGGTTGGGGGCATGACGGAACGGGTGGGGCGAGAGGCTTGATGCTAGAGCGCTTGGCGAGGGAGTCCATGCAACTATTCTCAAACGCGTTTTCGCTCTTCCTTCGGTGGCCAGGAAGACGGAGCCGAGCATGGCTCGGCTCTACGGTAGAGCGGGCACAAAAAACGCCGGGCAGTGCCCGGCGTTTCTCCAATTCATGTGCCAACCAAGGTTGGCACCCACCGATCAGCTGGATCAGCTGGCCAGTGCCAGGTCGTCCATCATCGCGCGCAGGAAGCGGGCGGCCTCACCACCGGTAGCCGCGCGGTGGTCGAAGGTGACCGACAGCGGGATCACCTTGTGCGCTTCCACGCCGCCCATCACCGGGGTCATCTGGTGGCGGGCACGGCCGGCACCGACGATGGCCACGCACGGCGGTACCACGACCGGGGTCGCGTAGCGGCCGGCGAACATGCCGAAGTTGGACAGCGAGATGGTGTAGCCGCTCAGTTCCGAGGCGGCGATCGAACGCGATTCCACCTGCTCGCGCAGGCGGTTGACGCCCTCGCGGATGCCACGCGCGTCGAGCATGTCGGCATTGCGCAGGGCCGGCACGAACAGGCCGTCGTCGGTGTCCACCGCGATGCCGATGTCCACCTGCGCGTGCAGGGTGCGGGTCAGCGCTTCACCGTCGAACCAGGCGTTCATCGCCGGCACCTTCTGCGCGGCGACCACGATCGAACGCACCAGGCGGGCGGTGACGTCGTTACCCGGCAGCCAGGCGTGGATGTCGGCGTCGTCGTTCAGCGTGGTCGGCACGACCTTGCTGTGCGCGTCGGCCATGACGCGGGCCATGTTGCGGCGCACGCCCTTCAGCGGTTCCGGCTGGCCCTTGGCGACCACGCCCGGCGGCTGGGTGCGCATCGGCTTGCCGGCGGCGGACAGCGGAGTGCGGGCTTCGCTCTGCACCGGGGCAGGTATCTGCGCCGGGGCCGGCGCGGCATACGCGGCGGCAACCGGTGCCGGGGCGGCGCCGAGTTTGGCGGTGCCGTTGGCGGCGGCCTGCTTGACGTCGGCCATGGTCACCGCGCCATCGGTGCCGGTAGCGGCCACGCGGCTCAGGTCCACGCCCAGCTTGCGCGCCATCGCACGCACGGCCGGCACGGCCTTGACGCCACCGACGGCCAGCGCCTGTTCGGCATGCACGGTGTTGGAGCTCTGCATCGCGCCGACCACGGTACCGGCGTCATCACGCTCGGCAGCGGCGGGCTTGGCTTCTTCCGCAACGACCGGTGCAGCCGGCAGCGGCGGCGGGGTCGGGGCGGCTGCAGGCGCTGCGTGGCCATGGCTGTGGCCGGTGTCCTGGCCATCGGCACGCTGCGGCAGGTTCGGGTCCAGTTCGAAGCTGGCCAGTACCGAGCCGGTCGGGATGATGTCGCCGGCGCCGCCGGACAGTTTCAGCACCTTGCCGGAGAACGGCGAGGGCACTTCCACCACGGCCTTGGCGGTCTCCATCGACACCAGCGGCTCGTCCAGCTTGATCACATCGCCTTCCTTGACGAACCACTCGACGATGGTCGCGTCCGGCAGGCCTTCGCCCAGGTCGGGCAGGTTGAAGTTCTTGGTCTGGCTCATTTGCAGTTCTCTTCCAGCAGTTCCAGTTCGCGGGCCGGCAGCCAGCCCGTCGCGCCATTGGCGCGCTCGGACCACCACCACCCACCGTGTTCGTGATGAAGCTTCACCATCTCGCCACTTTCCACATCCAGCTCGCGGGCGTCGTAGTCGCACAGGGCTTCGGCGCGACCCTCGTCCAGCAGCTGCAACCAGGCGATGGGCGCCCATCCAGCGCGCCCATCGTTGGTGCGTACCCAGGCAAACGCCGGCCATTCCTCGTCACGGACACCTACTTCGACGATCTGGCCGGTGTGGAACCGGAGCGGGTTGGGATACTGGCTGCGGTAAGCCCCCAGAAGGCGGGCCCGCACGTCAGCCGGCCGCCACCGCGCGCTTGGCTGCAGCCACGATCCGCTCAACGCTCGGCAGGTACTTCATTTCCAGGCGGAACAGCGGAATGTGGGTGTCGTAGCCAGTGACGCGTTCGACCGGCGCCAGCAGGTCGTAGATCGATTCCTCGGCCAGGCGCGCGGCGATCTCGGCGCCGAAGCCCGCGGTCTTCGGGGCCTCCTGCACGATCACGCAGCGGCCGGTCTTGGCCACCGATTCGGCGATGGTGGCGAAGTCCAGCGGGCGCAGTGTGGCCACGTCGATGACTTCGGCACTGATGCCTTCGCCGGCCAGCTTGTCAGCCGCTTCCAGTGCTTCCTTCACCTGCGCGCCCCAGGTCACCAGGGTCACGTCGGTGCCATCGCGCAGCACGAAGCAGACGTCCAGCGGCAAGGCTTCGCCGTCGTTGACGACCACTTCCTTGTACTGGCGGTAGATGCGCTTGGGCTCCATGTAGATCACCGGATCCGGTTCGCGGATCGCGGCCAGCAGCAGGCCGTACGCACGCTGCGGCGACGACGGCAGCACCACGCGCAGGCCCGGCACGTTGGTGAAGATCGCCTCGTTGGCTTCGCTGTGGTGTTCCGGCGCGCGGATGCCACCGCCCCACGGCACGCGCAGCACCATCGGGCAGTGCAGGCGGCCACGGGTACGGTAGCGCAGGCGTGCGGCGTGGCAGACGATATGGTCGACCATCGGGTACATGAAGCCATCGAACTGGGCTTCTGCCACCGGCTTCATACCCTGCGCGGCCAGGCCAATGGTCAGGCCGGCGATGGTGGTTTCATCCAGCGGGGTGTCGAGGATGCGTTCGGAACCGAAGCGCTGCTGCAGGCCGGCGGTGGCGCGGAACACGCCGCCGTTGACGCCCACGTCCTCGCCCAGCACCAGCACCGACGGGTCGTGCTCCAGCTCCCAGGCCAGCGCCTGGGTGATGGCTTCGATGAGGGTGATCGGCGTGGTGGTCATGCTCTCTTCTCCGCGCGCGACAGCAGCGCTGTCGGCGGCGTTGGTGTGCGCGCCGGGCGCGCCGTTCTTGATCTCATCCATGGCGCTTCTCCAGGGCGATCGCCTGGGCACGCTGGGCCAGCAGGTCCGGCGGCGGATCGGCATACAGGAAGTCGAACATCGCCTCGACCGGCTGCACCGGCGTGTTGAGGTACAGGTTCACTTCCTCGTCCACGCGCGTGCCGCACTCGGCAACCCAGGCGGTTTCCTCTTCTTCGCTCCACACACCGGCGTTGATCAGGTACTTGCGCAGGCGCAGCATCGGCTCGCGCTGCCAGGCATCCTTCACCTCGGCGTCGTCGCGGTAGCGGCGCGCGTCATCGGCGGTGGTGTGGTCGGACAGGCGGTAGGTCATCAGTTCCAGCACGGTGCCACCGTCGCCGGCCAGCGCACGCTCGCGTGCCTGCTCCATCGCCGCCAGCACGGCGATCAGGTCGTTGCCGTCCACCTGCAGGCAGTGCAGGCCGCCGGCCAGGCCCTTCTGCGCCAGCGTTTCGGCACCGGTCTGGGCCGAGCGCGGGACCGAGATGGCCCAGCCGTTGTTGACGATGCACAGGATCAGCGGCAGCTTGTAGGCGCCGGCCGAATTCAGTGCCGCGTAGAAGTCGGTCTTGGAGCTGCCGCCGTCGCCGCACACGGCCACCGCGATCTGCGGTTCCTTGTTGAGCTTGAACTTCAGCGCGGCGCCTGCGGCATGCAGGCACTGGGTGGAGATCGGCACGCAGAACGGGAAGTCCTTGGCCGCGTTGCCGCCGTAATCGTTGCCGCGTTCGTCGCCGCCCCAGTACATCAGCACGTCGTGCGGGCGCACGCCACGCATGAACATCGCGCCATACTCGCGGTACGAAGGCGCGAATACGTCGTCCTTCTGCATCGCTGCGCCGATGCCCACGTGCGCCGCTTCGTGGCCCAGGCAGGCGGCATAGGTGCCCAGCTTGCCGGTGCGCTGCAGCGCGATGGATTTGCTGTCGAACGTACGTACGAACAGCATCTGCTTGAACAGCGGTACCAGGACCTTGGGGTCGCGCAGCGACGCGGGCAGGTCATCGCGGACGAGCTTGCCGTCCGCGTCCAGGTACTGCAGGTATTCGATCTTGAATTCAGCGGCAACCGTCATTGCGTACTGCACCTTCGACAGAGAAGTTACAAATGATATGAATCGCCATGTTAAGGAACGCGTACGGAATAGCCTTCCTGCGCCGCAACACGGCAACGCCCTGTTTTACCCCTGCCGGCGGGTGGGGGGCCAATAACAACAACGTATTCAGTCGTTGCTGCAAAGCATCAGAATACGCCTCTGGCTGACTGCTGGCGCAACGACCCGATCGGTTCCACGCGCAGGCCCCGCATCGGCCAATGCTCCACGGGGCACCGCACGCCCCGGTATGGACGGCGCGGCTGCCCGCGCGGCTGGCAACGCGCTACCCTTGCCGCCCCCGATCTGGCCGCACCCATGTCCGTCGACAACAACCAACGCGATCTCGAAGCCGGCATCCACACCGACCTGCAGGGGCGCCTGACCTACGGCGGCTACCTGCGGCTGGACCAGCTGCTCAGCGCGCAGCAGCCGCTGTCCAACCCGCCGCACCATGACGAGATGCTCTTCATCATCCAGCACCAGACCTCGGAGCTGTGGCTGAAGCTGCTGGGCCATGAGCTGCGCGCCGCAATCGGCTTCCTGCAGCGCGATGAAGTCTGGCAGTGCCGCAAGGTACTGGCGCGCAGCAAGCAGGTGCTGCGCCAGCTGACCGAGCAGTGGTCGGTGCTGGAAACGCTGACCCCGTCCGAATACATGGGCTTCCGCGACGTGCTGGGCCCGTCCTCGGGTTTCCAGTCGCTGCAGTACCGCTACATCGAGTTCCTGCTGGGCAACAAGAACGCGCAGATGCTGCAGGTGTTCGAGCACGATGCGGCCGGACAGGCGCAGCTGCGCACCGTGCTGGAGGCGCCCAGCCTGTACGAGGAGTTCCTGAAGTACCTGGCCCGCTTCGGCCACGCCGTACCGGCCGTGTATGAAAACCACGACTGGACCCAGCCGCATGTGGCCGACGACGCACTGCAGCCGGTCTTCGAACGCATCTACCAGGACACCGACCGCTACTGGCGCGAGTACGCGCTGTGCGAGGACCTGGTGGACCTGGAGACCGCCTTCCAGCTATGGCGATTCCGACACATGCGCACCGTGATGCGGGTGATCGGCTTCAAGCGCGGCACCGGCGGCTCGTCCGGGGTGGGCTTCCTGGCCAAGGCGCTGGAACTGACCTTCTTCCCCGAGCTGTTCCAGGTGCGCACCAGCCTGCAGGCCGGGCCCCCGTCAGCGCAGGGCTGATCCGTATTCAGCTTGGATCCCGGCCACTGGCTGGATCGTTTCAGATGCAAGTTCAGCGAGCAGGCTGGCACCTGCCTCAAACGGCGTGTATTTGACGTGAACGCCAGAAGTCGGTGATCCTCGCGCGTTGCTCCAACTGCACAGCGGACGTGCTCGTCATCCACCGAACCAGGAAACCCGCATGAGCGTAAACGCCACTGCGAACACCCCAGAGCCGGCGCTGCCGGACTTCAAGACCACGCTGGGCCACCCGCGCCCGTTGTGGATGCTGTTCATGACCGAGTTCTGGGAGCGCTTTGCGTTCTATGGCATCCGCTGGGCCTTGGTGCTGTACATCGTTGCCCAGTTCTACAACGGCAGCGCTGCCGGTGAAGGCGACGCCAGCCGCATCTACGGCGCCTACCTGGCCCTGGTGTATGCCGCAGCCATCTTCGGTGGCTACGTGGCTGACCGGGTACTGGGCTATCAGCGATCGATCCTGACCGGCGCGATCATCATGGCCGCCGGCCTGTTCATGATCTCGCTGCCGCAGGAGCACATCTTCAAGCTCGGCCTGGCCACGATCATCGTCGGCAATGGCCTGTTCAAGCCGAACATCTCGACCATGGTCGGCAAGCTGTACGGCCTGAAGGACGAGCGCCGCGATTCGGGCTTCACCATCTTCTACATGGGCATCAACATTGGCGCGATGATCGCCCCGGTGCTGACCGAGTACCTGGCCCGCAAGGTCTTCGGTACCGATGCCATGCCGTCCTACAAGGTCGTGTTCATCGCTTCGGGCGTGGGCATGCTGATCTCGCTGGTGTGGTTCTACATCGGTCGCGCCGGCCTGAAGGGCATCGGTGCACCGCCGGCCGGCGCTGAAGGCTTCGGCCGCATCATCATGGTGCTGGCCGGTGCCGTGGTCGCCATCCCGGTCGCGTACTTCCTGCTGGCCACCGGCGCCACCGCGCTGGCCTGGATCCTGGGTGCGATGTTCACCGCGCTGGCCATCCTGCTGCTGGTCGAGGGCATCCGCGAGGGCAAGGTGCAGCGCGACCGCGTGATCGCCATGCTGATCATCTTCGCCTTCAACGTGATGTTCTGGATGTTCTTCGAACAGGCCGGCAGCTCGTTTACCTTCCTGGCCGAGAACATCGTCAACCGCCAGTTCGGTGAATGGACGTTCCCGACCGCGTGGTTCCAGTCGGTCAACTCGGTGGCCATCATCACCCTGGCCCCGATCATCGCCTGGATCTGGGTGGCCATGGGCCGCGCCAATCCGTCCATCCCGCGCAAGTTCGGCCTGGGCCTGCTGTTCAATGGCGCCGCCTTCGCCCTGCTGATGTACGCGCTGTCGCAGATGGTCGTGGACGGCAAGATCCCGTTCTGGACCCTGTTCATGGTCTACGTCATCCAGTCCGTGGGTGAGCTGTGCCTGTCACCAATCGGCCTGTCGATGGTGACCAAGCTGGCCCCGGTGCGCCTGGTCGGCTTCGGCATGGGTGGCTGGTTCCTGTCCACCGGCATCGGCAACAACCTGTCGGGCATCTTCGCCGGCGTGATCAGTGGTGAAGGCGGCATGACGGTCGAGTCGGCCCTGAAGGGGTATACCTTCGGGTTCTGGGCCCTGATCGGCTCCGGCGTGGTGCTGTTCCTGATCGCCCCGCTGATCAACAAGCTGATGCACGGCGTCAAGTAACGATGAGAGGGTAGAAGGCATGCGCATGAAGCTCGGTGGAGCAGTGGTGGTGGTCTGTGCGGCGCTGATCGGCGCCTGTTCCCAACCGCAACCGCCTGCCGCCGCCGAGCCTACGCAGCCGCTGGATACCCGACCCACCGAGCCACCGGTCGCTGACCCCAGCGAACCGGTGGCCTCGGGCAACACCCCGGTGGCGGCGGATATTGCCGCCATCGCCGGGCTCGGCGCGCAGTTCGACCCGGCCCGCAACCCCGCCGATGACCTGGCCACCGCCAAGGTGGAAGCCCAGCGGGGCAAGAAGCGCATCCTGCTGGAGATCGGCAACGCCGCCTGTGAGCGCTGCCGGGCGCTGGACGATGTGGTGGAAGGCAACGGCGACCTGCGTCGCTTCCGCGATGCCCACTACGTGTGGGTAAAGGTCAACGCCAGCGACGAACAACCCAATACCGCTTTCTTCGCCCAGTTCCCGATGATGGAGCGCGACTACCCGTACCTGCTGGTGCTCGATGCCGATGGCGGACTGCTGGTGTCGCAGGCCACCGGCGAGCTGCGCAAGGGCGAAGCCTTCCAGCCCGCGCGCATGACCGCGTTCCTCAAGCAGTGGGCACCCGACAAACCGGAATAGGGTAGTGCCGGTCGCTGGCCGGCATGCTCGGCAGGTGCCGACCGTTGGTCGGCACTGATGTCGGGTCGCATCCACGCATGGCGTGGATCTACTGTGGTTGCGGTCACATTCCCGAAATCGGCATCTCAATATCGCAACGCGCTCGCCGTTACCGGCAAGGACCTCAGCCGACACCCGTCGATGCAACCTACCGGAACGCCCATGCACAGCGACCACGCCGAACGACTGCCCGAACCTGCCAGTACTCTGGCCGAAGGCGAAGCAGGCGAGGGTGTGACCCTGCCGCCGCAGGAGGCGCTGCTGGATGACGCCGGTACCGGCGAGGACAGTGTTGAACTGGCCCCGCCGCGCCATCGCCTGCCGCAGATCGCGCTGCCCGACAACGTGGTGCTGAAGGGGGCGGTGCAGAAACTGGTCGAGCAGAAATCACGGCTCGATGCATTGGCCGCCGACGGCCAGCTGGCCGGGTTGCTGCCGCCGGAATGGCAGGGCCATGGCGTGCGTGCGATCGAACTGTCCACCTTCATCCAGGGCGTGCTGCCGTTCCTGCAGCCAGGCGAGCGTGGCGAAACCGCGCCCGCGCGCCTGCCAGTGCGCCATGTGCTGGGGGACGACAGCCGTTGGGGCCTGGACGATGTGTCCGAACCGAAATCGCTGGCCTGGTACCTGGCTAGCGACGAACGCGCCGCCGCCGGCAGCAAGGACGTGGCCGAGGCCTATCTGGTGGGTGCACTCGGCCTGGCGTGGATGCAGGAAGGGCGCAGCCGCCCCGGTTTCCTGCGCGCGATGGGCCAGGACAGCCTGGCGGCACGGGTGACCATGCTCGGCTATCCGCCGGCCAACGAACTGGCGCTGTACAGCGTCACCGCGCACGGCCAGTCGCAGATCTGGTGCGTGCACGGTCGCCGTCGCATGCGTCCGTTGGTAGCGCCGTGGCTGAGCGTGCCGGTGCTGACCGCCTACGGCGTGCCGGCGCCGGTTGCGTGGCCGTCCAGTTTCCCGCCGGTGGAGGCCGTGGCCGAGCTGCTGGCGATCGCACGGCAGGGGCGCGCGCTGCCGGAAGTGGACCTGGCCAAGGCGGTGGCGAAGATCGCCGAAGATGCCGCATCCGATGCTTGGCAGCCGGTCAGCCTGTTGCAGCTCAACACCTGGTCGCCGCGCTGGCATTTCTTCCTGGGCACCTTCGTCGGCCTGCCGTCGCTGCTGCTTGTAGCTGCCGCGCTGGCGCTGCCGGGGGCGGTCGAAGCGGCCACGGTTGCCGCCTCGCTCGGCTTCGCCGGCGGTGCCATTGCCGCACTGGCGGTGCCGTGGATCCATGCGCGCCGCAAGCATCTGAGCTGAAATAAGGGGACGGAGGGGATTAAGCCGTAATCAGCCCTCGTGTGCCTGAAACGACTTAATCCCCTCCGTCCCCTTTTTCTTTCAGACCCCTTCGCCCATCCGCTCCAGGCCGTCACCGGCCAGGCGCAGGATCAGCTTTTCCAGCAGCTGCTCCTCCTCCTCGCTCAGCACCGACATCAGCTTGCGGGTGATCTCGATCACCATCGGCGCGATGGTCTCGTAGACCTCGAAGCCGGCTGCGGACAGCGCCAGCACCGAGCGGCGGCGGTCGTCGCCGTGGGTCTCGCGCTTGATGAAGCCGCGCTCCAGCAGGCGGGCCACGGCGCGGCTGACCGCCACCTTGTCCATCGCCGTGCGGTCGGAGACCTCGCTGGCCGAGGAGCCCGGGTACAGCGCCAGGATGGTGATGACCCGCCATTCGGGAATCGCCAGACCGTAACGATCACCGTACAGCTTGGCGATGTTGCCGCTGACCCGGTTGGACAGCACGCTCAGCCGGTACGGCAGGAACTGTTCCAGGTCGAGCAGGACGTGCGAGGCACGCAGGCGGGTCGAGGCGGGATCGGCGGGGCTCATGTTGCGGTGCACCTTGCTGGTGGTTTCAAGTGTAACTATAAGGGGTAGGTCCAGACCCTGCATTCTCGCCGGGTCCCTACCTGCCCGCACCTGGTTTGTACCGATGCGGTACCGATTCGGAGCCACGCCATGAATACCGCAGTCCCGACCGCCTCGCACCCCAACCCCGGCATGCAGGTCACCACCTTCGAGAACCCGATGGGCATCGACGGCTTCGAGTTCGTCGAATTCGCCGCCCCGGCCGGCCGTGGCCAGGAGCTGCACGAGTACTTCCGGAAGATGGGCTTCAGCGCGGTGCTCAAGCACAAGCAGCGTTCGATTACCGTCTATCGTCAGGGCGACGTCAACTTCCTGGTCAATGAAGACCCCGATTCGTTCGCCGCCGACTTCGCCGAGAAGCACGGTCCGTGCGCCTGCGGCTTCGCCATCCGCTTCAAGAAACCTGGTCAGGAGGTCTACCAGACCGCACTGGGCAACGGTGCCGAAGCCATTGCCTTCAAGCCGGACAGCAAGGCGGTCAGCGCCCCGGTCATCAAGGGCATCGGCGATTGCATGCTGTACCTGGTCGACCGCTACGGCGCGGCCGGCAGCATCTACGACGGCGACTACGAGCCGATCGCCGGTGCCGACCTGCACCCGGTGGGCTTCGGCCTGACCTTCATCGACCACCTGACCCACAACCTGTACTTCGGCAACATGCAGCAGTGGTCGGACTACTACGAGCGCCTGTTCAACTTCCGCGAGATCCGCTACTTCGACATCAAGGGCCTGAAGACCGGCCTGGTGTCCAAGGCGATGACCGCGCCGGACGGCATCGTGCGCATTCCGCTGAACGAATCGTCCGACCCGAAGAGCCAGATCAACGAGTACCTGGACGCGTACAAGGGCGAAGGCATCCAGCACATCGCCTGCTTCACCGAGAACATCTACGAGACCGTCGAAGCGATGCGCGCGCAGGGCGTGGATTTCCTCGACACGCCGGAGACCTACTTCGATGTGATCGACCAGCGCGTGCCGAACCACGGTGAAGACGTGCCGCGCCTGGCGAAGAACAAGATCCTCATCGATGCCGATCCGGAAACCCACCAGCGCAAGCTGCTGCAGATCTTCACCCAGAACTGCATCGGCCCGATCTTCTTCGAGATCATCCAGCGCAAGGGCAACGAAGGCTTCGGCGAAGGCAACTTCACCGCGCTGTTCGAGAGCATCGAACGCGACCAGATCCGCCGCGGCGTGCTGTAAGGTCATCGGTAGCGCCGGGCCAGTCCCGGCGCCTGCCCATCTGTAGAGCCGGGCCCTGCTCGGCTGCTTTCCGTTCCGGTCTCGCCGTACCCAGGAGCCCCCATGTCCCCCGCCATCACCGCCCGCGGCTACCAGTCCGGCTTCGGCAACGAATTCGCCACCGAGGCCGTCGCCGGCGCGCTGCCGGTCGGGCAGAACTCGCCGCAGAAGGTGGCCCACGGCCTGTACGCCGAACAGTTGACCGGCACCGCCTTCACCGCGCCGCGCGGCAGCAATCGCCGCAGCTGGCTGTACCGGATCCGCCCGGCGGTGACCCATGGCGAGTTCACTCCGTTTGCGCAGTCGCAGTTGCAGTGGGATTTCGGCGCACAGCCGGCCTCGCCGAACCAGCTGCGCTGGAGCCCGCTGCCGCTGCCGGAGCTGCCGACCGACTTTGTCGAAGGCCTGTACACGATGGGCGGCAACGGTTCGCCCGACGCGCATGCCGGCGTGGGCATCCACCTTTACGCTGCCAACCGCGACATGGTCGGCCGCTACTTCTACGACGCCGACGGTGAACTGCTGATCGTGCCGCAGCTGGGCGCGCTGCGCCTGCTGACCGAGCTGGGCGTGATCGAGATCGAGCCGCAGCAGATCGCGGTGATCCCGCGCGGCGTGCGCTTCCGCGTCGAACTGCCCGATGGCCCGAGCCGCGGCTACATCTGCGAGAACTACGGTGCGCTGCTGAAGCTGCCCGACCTAGGCCCGATCGGTTCCAACGGCCTGGCCAACCCGCGCGACTTCGAGACCCCGCATGCGGCGTTCGAGGATGTGGATGGCGACTTCGAACTGATCGCCAAGTTCGAAGGCCGCCTGTGGCGTGCGCCGATCGACCATTCGCCGCTGGACGTGGTGGCCTGGCACGGCAATTACGCGCCGTACCGCTACGACCTGCGTCGCTTCAACACCATCGGATCGATCAGCTACGACCACCCGGACCCGTCGATCTTCCTGGTGCTGCATTCGCCCAGCGACACGCCGGGAACCAGCAACATGGACTTCGCGATCTTCCCGCCGCGTTGGCTGGTGGCGCAGAACACGTTCCGCCCGCCGTGGTTCCACCGCAACATCGCCAGCGAGTTCATGGGCCTGGTGCATGGCGCCTACGATGCCAAGGCCGAAGGCTTCGTGCCGGGTGGCGCGTCGCTGCACAACTGCATGAGCGGTCACGGCCCGGACGCGCCGACCTTTGACAAGGCGTCCAATGCCGATCTGTCCAAGGCCGATGTGATCAAGGACACGATGGCCTTCATGTTCGAGACCCGTGCGGTGATCCGCCCGACCGCACAGGCGCTGGCCGCCGGCCACCGCCAGGGCGATTACCAGCAGTGCTGGAACGGCCTGCGTAACAACTTCCGGTCGTCCCGCTAGCGTGGTGGGTGCCGACCTTGGTCGGCACAGATCGTGATCGCATCCACGCATGGCGCGGATCTACCAACCGCTGCCTCGGTGGGTGCCGACCGTTGGTCGGCACGGATCCTGATCGCATCCACGCATGGCGTGGATCTAGCGAAAGGCGGTCGAGATGCAGTAGGTCCACGCCATGCGTGGATGCTCTCCGCCGGAAATTGCGCTTACGCCACCTCGGCGAAGGCGTCGCAATGCTCCAGCGGCAACGCCTCCAGCAGGCGCTGCCGCACGCGTTGGCAATAGCCCTCTGAGGTCAGCCCGGGCAGCATCTGCATCGCTGACTGCAGCCGCTGCAGCACCTCTTCTTCCGCACGCGCCTGCTGCAGGTCACGGAACAGTGCTGCCGCCTGCGGGTGGCGCTGCATCTCCAATATGCCCAGCACGTAGATGCGCGCGGCCACCAGCGAGCGGCGACGTTCGATCGCGGGTGCAGCAGGTGTGGCTGCCGGCGGCGTGGGCACCGGCGTTGCCGCGGCTGCGGTCGACGGTGCCGGGGTCGTGGAGCCCGTGCCGGTGCTCAGGTACCCCGCCTGTACCAGCTGGATGACCATCGCCGGTGCTTCCTGGCCGAGCAGACCGGTCAGGTCGGCAACGGTGCGCTGGCCGTCGCACAGGATCAGCAGCCGGCGCTGGCGCATGTCCAGCGGCGCGCGGTGGGCCTGCAGCGCAGTTCGGGCGAGATCGGTCTTGCGCGGTTGCATGGAAGGGACGGCCAGGTCGGTGCTCGCCGAGCCTGAACGAAGGCGATGAAACCGCGATGACAATGCAGCGCCTGCACACCGGATGGGCTAGCGTGCAGCCATCTTCGTGCCAGGGAACCGCACCGATGAAGCACCTCCCGATTGCTGGTCTGTTGCTCCTTTCGCTCGCCGCCTGCAGTGGCGGCCCCGACAAGCAGGGGGCGGCCGGCAGCGGCAGCGACACTCCGGCGGAAACCGCCTCGGCGACCGGCCCCGCCCAGTCGACGGATCCTGATCTGGCGGCTCGCCCGGCGAACGACCTCCGCAAGGACAGTCCAGCCCGCCTGGACGGCTTCGCTGGTGCGAAGCTGGGGGCCGGCATCGCCGACGTGCGCGCCGGCTTCGGCACGCCGCTGCAGGGGCTGGGCACCGATGCCGCCGGCAAGCCGCTGCCGGCTGACGATGGCAACGATGACTGTTACTTCCTGCGCCCGCAGGATGCCGAGGACCCGCGCCTGATGATCGAAGGCCGCAAGCTGGTGCGCTACGACGTGCGCAGCGCCGCCATCACCGCACCAGGCGGCGGCAAGGTCGGCATGACCCTGGGTGAGCTGCAGGTGCTGTATCCGGAGCGGGCCGATGTCGGCCCTGACAAGTACGACGAGAAGGCCCAGCACCTGCGCGTTCGCCCGGCGCAGGAGGGCGGGGCGGTGATCGACTTCGCGCTCGGTGCCGATGGCCGGGTGGGTGCCTGGCGCGTCGGGCAGACCCCGCAGGTCGATTATGCGGAAGGGTGTGGCTGATCCTTGATCCACGGCCCAGCCGCGCGTGCGGGCCAAGCGTAGAATCGCGCCACCACTGCTGGGGGGAGTGCTCGATGATCGCCATTGCCATTGCCTGGTTCCTGTTCGGCCTGCTGCTGCTGGCGCTGGGCGGGGACTCCATCGTCAAGGCCGTGTCCGGACTGGCCCAACGTTTCGGGGCCAGCCCGTTCACTGCCGGGCTGCTGCTGCTCGGGGTAACCACCTCGTTGCCGGAACTGGCGGTCAATGCGCGCGCGCTGGCGGTGGGCCAACCGGAGCTGGCCCTGGGCAACGCGGTGGGCAGCAGCATCGTCAACCTGGGCCTGACCCTGGCCGTGGCGGCCATGGCTGCGCCCCTGCTGCTGCGCGCCCGCCTGCAGACGGTGCTGTGGTGGTCGCTGCTGGCGGCGGGTGTGCTGCTGATCCTGTTCGGGCTTGATGGCGGCCTCGCACGTTGGGAGGGCGGCATACTGCTGGGCGGCTTCATCGTGGTGCAGGTGCTGCTGCTGCGCCGTGGCCGCAGCGAAGGCGCGGCGGTGCAGGCGGCCATTGCCGAATCCGCGCTGAGCCGCACCAGCCTGCCGTTGAACGTGCTGCGCGTGCTGATCGCCGCGTTGACGCTGTACTGGGGCGCGCGCCTGGTGGTGGGCGCCGCCGCGGACTTCGGCGTAGCCCTGGGCTGGACGCCCCTGCTGGTCGGCCTGCTGCCGGTGGCGATCGGCACCGCACTGCCGGAGGTGGCCACCGCCATCGCCGCCGCGCGTCGCGGGCATGGCGACATGGTGCTGGGCCACGTGCTGGGTTCCAGCGTGGTCAACCTGCTGCTGGTGATTGGTGCGATGGCAGTGCTGCAGCCGCTGGCGTTGCCGGCCTCGTTCGTGCGCCTGGAGCTGCCGGCGCTGCTGGCGTTCGCGCTGGTGCTGTACCCGATGCTGCGTGGCGATCTGAAGATCAGCCGTGGCGAAGGCGTGATCCTGCTGGTCGCGTTCGTCGGCTGGTTCGTGCTGGAGCTGCTGCTGGTGGGCGCACCGGCGTTGTAGATCCACGCCATGCGTGGATGCGGTTGATTTCGTGCCGACCAACGGTCGGCACCCACCACCGATCACCCGGTGGGTGCCAACCTTGGTTGGCACTCGCGCAAACAATGCGCCGACCAAGGTCGGCCGCTACCGGATTTACCGGCCCTGCGTGGTCTCTTCTTCCCGCACCGGTTTCGGCGGCGGCAGCTGCTCTTCGGCGGCCGGCTCGTTGCCCGGCAGGCTGGGGCGGGTTTCCATCAGCAGCGACAGCGCGGCCTTGGCCATCATGTGTGCGCTGATCGGCGCGGTGATGAACAGGAACACGGTGATCAGCAGCTCGCGCGGCTGCGGGTCCTGGCCCAGGAAGATGTGGTAGCAGACCGAGCACACCAGCACGCAGCCCACGCCCAGCGTGCTGGCCTTGGTCGGTGCGTGCAGGCGCTTGAAGAAGGTGGACAGCTTCACCAGGCCCAGTGCGCCGACCAGGATGAAGAAGCAGCCGAACAGCAGCAGGATCGACAGGCCGATCTGGATCGCGGTGATCATTCGACGATGTCCCGGCGCAGCACGAACTTGCTCAGCACCACGGTGCTGCCGAAGCCGAGCATGGCGATGATCAGCGCGGCCTCGAAGTAGATCGGCGAGTTGAGGTACATGCCGAACAGCATCAGCTCGGCGATCGCGGTCACCGACAGGGTGTCCAGCGCGAGGATGCGGTCGGGCACGGTCGGCCCGCGCAGCAGGCGCCAGGTGGCCAGCAGCATCGCCAGGCCGACCACGTGCATGCACACCACCAGGGTGGTCTGGATGACTTCAAAACCGGTCATGGGAAGATCTCCATCAACGGTGCCTCGTAACGGCGCTTGATCGTATCGATCAGGTCCTGTGGGTCCTCCAGGTGCAGCACATGCACCAGCAGGAACTTGCGGTCGTCGCTGAGCGCGGCCGAGACCGTGCCCGGGGTCAGGGTGATCATGCTGGTCAGCGCGGCGATGCCGTGGATGTTGGCGATGTCCAGCGGCAACCAGATGAAACCCGGGTGGATGTTCTTCTCCGGGCCCAGCACCTGCAGGGCAACGCGGATGTTGGACATCAGGATGTCCCACAGGGTCACGCACAGCAGTTTCGGCAACGGGCGCAGAGTGCCGATGCGGGCGAACTCGCGATCCAGGCGCGCGGCGAACAGCGGCACCACCACGCCCAGCACCAGCCCCAGCACGATCTGGCCGAGGGTGAAGCTGTCGGACATCAGCAGCCAGAATGCCACCACCATGATGCTGAGCATCGGCGAGGGAATGACGCGGCGGAACAGGGAGCGCTGGGCGGTCATGGCTGGCGGATCTCCGGCGTGGTCGCGCGCAGCTGCTGCACGTACTCGCTGGGGTGCAGCAGCTGTGCGGCGGTGGCGTCGGTGTAGCGCATCAGTGGGGCGGCGGCCAGAGTCATGCCGATGCCGTAACCCAGCAGCAGGCAGGCGGCGTAGAGCTCGACCCGGCGCAGGCGTGCCTTGCGCGGCTTCGGTGCCTCGGGATCGACCGGTGGCACGCGCCAGAACAGGCGGATGCCGCCGCGGGTCAGGCCCATGATCACCAGCAGGCTGCTGACCAGCACCGCGGTCCAGACGGGGGCGGTGTACTGTGCCGGCATGCCAGCCAGCAGCGCGGCCTTGGCCAGGAAGCCGGACAGCGGCGGCAGGCCGGCCACCGACACTGCGCCGATCAGGAACAGCACCGCTGGGGTTTCCTTGCCCGGCATCGGTGCCACCACTTCCTTGCGGTCGCTGGCGCCACCACGTCGGCGGCGGATCAGGTCGGCAATCAGGAACAGCGCGGCGGCGACGAAGCTGCTGTGTGGCAAGTAGTACAGGCCGGCTGACAGCACCTGCGGCGTGCCTACCGAGAAGGCGATGAACAGCGTGGCTGCCGACACGATCACCAGGTAGGAGATCAGCACGCGCAGGCGGGTTGCGGCCAGCGCACCCAGGCCACCGAGCACCAGCGTTGCCACGCCGGCCCACAGCAGCCAGTCGCGGCCATAGCCGGTCATCGCGCCGGCATCGTCGCCGAACCACAGCATCTGGATGCGCAGCACCGAGTACAGGCCGACCTTGGTCATGATCGCGAACAGCGCAGCCACAGCGGCCGGCGCGCGCGAATAGGCTTCCGGCAGCCACAGGTACAGCGGCATCAGTGCGGCCTTGGCGCAGAACACCAGCAGCAACAGGCCCATCGTCGCCTTCACCAGGGGCAGCTGCGCCGCTGGCACCTCGGCGATGCGCTGCGACAGCTCGGCCATGTTCAGCGAGCCCAGCGAGGCGTACAGCAGGCCCAGCGCGATCAGGAACAGGGTCGAGGCGGTGACGTTGAACACCACGTAGTGCAGGCCGATGCGCATGCGCAGGCCGCGGCCACCGCTGAGCAGCAGGCCGTAGGAGGCGATCAGCATCACCTCGAAGAACACGAACAGGTTGAAGATGTCGCCGGTCAGGAACGCACCGTTGAGGCCCACCAGCTGGAACTGGAACAGTGCATGGAAGTGCGGTGCGCGGCGGTCCCAGCCCGAGCAGGCATGCAGCAGGCAGGGAATGGCCAGCAGCAGGGTGGTCAGCAGCATCCACGCCGACAGCCGGTCGGCCACCAGCGCGATGCCCAGCCGCGACGGCCAGTCTCCCAGCAGGTAGACGTTGATGTCACCGCTGGCCGTGCTGGCAAACAGCAGGCCCACCGCCAGGGCCAGCGCCGACAGCGCGGTCCAGGCCACCGCGCGCTGCACTCTGGGGCCATAGCGGCGGTGTTCGACGAACAGCGACAGTGCAGCACCCAGCAGCGGAATCAGGATAGGCAGGATCACCAGATGATTCATGCGCGGTCCTCGTCCTGGCGCGGCGGCACGCGCTCATCCTGCAGGTCGTCATCCGGTTCGTGGGCGTCCACGTGGTCGCTGTGGTTGTCGCTGCGGCTGCGCATGGCCAGCACGATGCTCACGGCAGTCATCGCGAAGGCGATCACGATCGCGGTCAGCACCAGTGCCTGCGGCAACGGGTCGGTGTAGTTGCCGAGATGGCTGTCCACACCTTCCTGCAGCACCGGCGCCTTGCCCAGCACCACGCGGCCACCGGCAAAGATCAGCAGGTTGGTGGCGTAGGACAGGAAGGTCATGCCGAGGATCACATCGAAGCTGCGCGCACGCAGCAGCAGGTAGATGCCGATGGCGGTCAGCACGCCGATCGCGGTCGCCAGGGCCAGTTCCATCAGTGCATCTCCCCGGTGCGGGCCGAACGGCGTTGCAGGTCGATCTCACCCTTGCGGGCAGTGCGGGTACGCGACGGCTTGATCGTGCCCATCATCGACAGCATCAGCATGGCGCCTCCGAACACCACCAGGTAGACGCCGATGTCGAAGCCGATGGCACTGGCCAGCGGCACGTCGCCGATCAGCGGCAGGTGCAGGTCCAGGTGCCCGCTTGTCAGGAACGGTACGCCGAACAGCATCGAGGCACTGCCGCTGAGCAGGGCGATCAGCAGGCCCATGCCGATACAGCGGATGTAGTCGAAGCCGAAGCGCGATTCCACCGACGCGGTGCCCTGGATCACGTACTGGATCAGCAGCGGTACCGCCAGCACCAGGCCGGCGATGAAGCCACCGCCCGGCGCGTTGTGGCCCCGCAGGAACAGGAAGATCGATACGGTCAGGGTCAGCGGGAACATGATCTGCGCCAGGTCGGCCGGTACCGGCAGCTTGATCGGCGGGCCGGGCATGATCTGCTCCGGCGCCATCCGCGTGCGTCGCAGCAGGGCGTGCACCACCAGCGCGGCGATGCCGAACACGGTGATCTCGCCGAAGGTATCGAAGCCGCGGAAGTCGACCAGGATCACGTTGACCACGTTCTGGCCGTACGCCTCGGGCAGGGCGCGGGCGAGCAGCTCGCCGGCCATGGTGTTGGGCGGCAGGGTCATCGCCGAATAGGCCAGCGCGCCAAGCCCGGCACCGGCGATGATGGCGATCACCGCATCGCGCCGCTTGCGCCAGCGCGGCCGCTCCGGTCCGGACTGCGCGGGCAGGTAGTTCATGCCCAGCAGCATCAGCACCAGGGTCACCATCTCGACCAGCAGCTGGGTCAGGGCCAGATCGGGTGCGGACAGGAACACGAAGGTCAGCGCCACCATCAGGCCGACACCGCCCACCAGCAGCACCGCCAGCAGGCGCTGCTTGTAGACGCGCAGGGTGGCCACCGCACAGGCCATCATCACCAGCCACAGCGCCCAGCCCAGCAGCGGGATCGGCTGCGGTTTGGTCCAGTTCGGCGAGGCCGGGTTGGCGATGTAGGGCGCGGCGGCCACGGTGATGGCCACCAGCACCAGGCCCAGCAGCATGCGCTGCAGGCTGCCATTGGCGATGCCGTTGGTCAGGCGCATGGCCAGCGCGGAGATCGCATCCAGCTGTGCATGGAACACGTTGCGCCCGGTGGTGCGGGTTTCCACGCCGTGCAGGTTGATCAGCCTGCGCAGGCCGAAGTACAGCGCCACGCCA
Organism: Stenotrophomonas sp. 22692; assembly: GCF_052045015.1. Classification (NCBI taxonomy): domain Bacteria; kingdom Pseudomonadati; phylum Pseudomonadota; class Gammaproteobacteria; order Lysobacterales; family Lysobacteraceae; genus Stenotrophomonas; species Stenotrophomonas sp. 22692. The sequence goes on along the minus strand of NZ_JBQEMR010000015.1, from coordinate 50,210 downwards.
CCGACTACGCCGATCGCGCTCATCGCCAGCGGCAGGTTGAAACCGTGCCACACCGCCAGGCTGTACTCGGGCATGGCGTTGCCGAGGATCGAGGCCGCAGCGGCATGCAGCACCGGCGCCACGGTCAGTGCCGGGGCGATGCCTACCGCCACGCAGATCACCACCAGCAGTTCCACCGGCACCTTCATCCAGCGCGGCGGTTCATGCGGCACGCGGTCCAGGTCGTGCGGGCCGGGGCCGAAGAAAGTGTCGTGCACGAAGCGCAGGCTGTAGGCCACGCCCAGCACGCCGGCCAGCAGCGCGGCGATCGACACCGCCGTGCGCATCGCGCCCGGGCCGCCACCGGCGGTCAGTGCCTCGGCGAACAGCATTTCCTTGGACAGGAAGCCGTTGAGCAGCGGGATGCCGGCCATCGCCAGCGAGGCGATGATCGCCAGCGCGCTGGTGAACGGCATCAGCTTACGCAGGCCTCCGAGCTTGCGCATGTCACGGGTGCCGGTTTCGTGGTCGATGATGCCGGCGGCCATGAACAGCGAGGCCTTGAAGGTGGCGTGGTTGAGGATGTGGAACACGCCGGCCACCACCGCCATTGGCGTGGACAGGCCGAACAGCAGGGTGATCAGGCCCAGGTGGGAAATGGTCGAGTACGCCAGCAGGCCCTTCAGGTCATGCTGGAAGATCGCATTCCAGGCGCCGATCAGCAGGGTCAGTGCGCCGATGCCGCTGACCGTGTAGAAGAACAGGTCGCTGCCGGCCAGTGCCGGATGCAGGCGCGCCAGCAGGAACACGCCGGCCTTTACCATGGTGGCCGAGTGCAGGTAGGCCGAGACCGGGGTCGGCGCCGCCATCGCGTGCGGCAGCCAGAAGTGGAACGGGAACTGCGCGCTCTTGGTGAAGATGCCGGCCAGCATCAGGAACAGGGCATACGGATACAGCGCGCTGGCGCGGATCTGCTCGCCGGCGGCCAGGACCACGTCCAGGTCGAAGCTGCCGACGATGCGGCCGATCAGCAGCACGCCGCCGAGCAGGGCCAGGCCGCCGCCGCCGGTGATCACCAGCGCCATGCGCGCGCCTTCGCGGGCGTCCTGGCGGTGCGACCAGAAGCCGATCAGCAGGAACGAGCTGATGCTGGTCATTTCCCAGAAGATCATCAGCAACAGCAGGTTGCCCGACAGCACCATGCCCAGCATGGCGCCCATGAACAGCAGCAGGTAGGAGTAGAAGCGGTGCGCGTTGTCCTGCTGGCTCAGGTAGTAGCGCGCATACAGCACCACCAGCGCGCCGATGCCCAGCACCAGCCCGGCGAACATCCAGGCCAGCCCGTCCAGGCGCAGGGTGAAGTCCAGGCCGATCTGAGGAAGCCAGGGGACCAGGGTGCGAACCACCTGGCCATCAAGCACCGCCGGGGTCAGCCAGCCGAGGATGGCCAGCCCGCCCAACGGCGCCAGCGCCGCCAGCCAGGCAGCAGTCGAGCGCGAACTACGGGGGAAGGCCGCAACAGCCGCTGCCATCAGGAACGGCAGGGCCAGCAGCAGGGGCAGGCTGGGGAGCATGCAGGGAATCCATGATTCACGAGCAGGTCAGGGAGGATAACAGGCCGCGAAATGTCGCCGAAACCCATCGAACAGCGATCAATTGCATGTAACGTTCGCTGATTCATTTTTTCTGCGGTGCAGCATCACGTTCCTGCAGTCCTTCCCCGGTTGCCCTCGGGAACACCCTACGCCCACGCAGGGAGACCGCAGGCCCTGTCGCACAGGGGCTGCCGTCGACGGGCGGGAAGTGGGGAGCGAGTCACCGGGGCAGGCTGGCAGGGCCGTCGTGGAGTGCGGGTGACGGAATCTGCCCGTTCAGGAAACGACGGCCGCCGTCGGCCGCCCGCAGTTCAATAGCGCCAGTCGAGCTTGCGGTAGAACTTGGCCATCACCCAGGCCGGGCCGATCAGCAGGTAGGTCAGGTCAGTCAGGAAGCTGGGCTTGCGGCCCTCGAACGTGTGGCCGATGAACTGCGCAATCCAGGCCACCACGAACACGCCCACCGCCAGCCAGCGCAGGGCCTGCAGGCCGATTTCGGCTTCCAGCAGGCGGCACAGGCAGCCGAACACGAAGAACTGGATGAGCATGCCGATGCCCAGCGGGCGGGACAGCTTGTTGTAGAAGCACCAGGCGCTGAACATCGCGAACGCCGACCAGATGCCGTACTGGAACCAGGTGATCAGCGGCGGCAAGCACCACAGCAGGGCCACCACCGACCACAGGATCGCCGGTACCGCCACCACGTGGATGCGCTGGTTGATCACATTGCGGTGGTCGTCGGAGTAGCTGGCGAAATAGCGGTCGATCGGCCGCGCAAGCTTGGTGGATGTCTGCATGTGGCCAGCATACTCCCGCCAGAGCCGACAGTAGAGCCAGGCCATGCCTGGCTGCGGATTCGCCGAGGTTGCCGGCCAGCGGCCGGCACTACCCCTTCAGAGTGCCCCCGCCTTTCCGGCCGGGGGCGCAGGCGGATCAGTCGACGCTGATCCCGGCCAGGCGCTGCAGCGCCTCGGCGTACTTGGCGCGGGTGCGCTCGATGATCTCGGCCGGGATGGTCGGGCCCGGGGCGGTCTTGCCCCAGTCCAGCGTCTCCAGGTAATCGCGCACGAACTGCTTGTCGTAGCTCGGCGGGCTGGTACCCACTTCGTACTCGTCGGCCGGCCAGTAACGCGAGGAATCCGGCGTCAGCATCTCGTCCATGATGTACAGGCGGCCATCGGCGTCGGTACCGAACTCGAATTTGGTATCGGCCAGGATGATGCCGCGCTCGCGGGCGTAGTCGGCGGCGAACTTGTAGATGCGCAGGGTGGCGTCGCGCACGCGCTCGGCCAGGTCCGCACCGACCTGCTTCACCATCGCATCGAAATCGATGTTCTCGTCATGGTCGCCGACGGCGGCCTTGGTCGAGGGGGTGAAGATCGGCTCCGGCAGCTGCTCGGCCTGGCGCAGGCCATCGGGCAGGTCGATGCCGCTGACCTTCCCGGTGCGCTGGTAGTCCTTCCAGCCGCTGCCGATCAGGTAGCCGCGGGCGATCGCTTCCACCGGCACCGGCTTCAGCTTGCGGGTGACCACCGCACGCTTGGCGTACAGGGCCGGATCCACGCCCTCGGGCAGCACGCTGGCCACGTCGATGCCGGTCAGGTGGTTGGGCATCAGGTGCGCGGTCTTGGCGAACCAGAAGTTGGACACCTGGCAGAGCATCTCGCCCTTGCCCGGGATCGGGTCGGGCAGGACCACGTCGAACGCCGACAGGCGATCGGTGGCCACCATCAGCAGGTAGTCGCCCGGCGGGGTCCCTGCAGGCAGCCGCTCGCGCGGGATATCGAACACATCACGCACCTTGCCGCGATGGCGCAAGGGCAGGCCGGGGAGATCGGATTGCAACAGCGTGGTTGGCACGGGCACTCCTGGGGCGTTGTCGATACGGCTGCCCAACGGACCCGGCGGGCCCGCTGACCAGCGGGCGGCCTAGTGTAAAGCCGTCCGGGCCCGCTGTGACGTAAAATGAGCGTCCATTTCGTCGGTCGACCCCGGAGCGCCATGCGCTGGTACGGAAAACTGCTCGGATTCATCGCCGGCGCCCTGCTGTTCCGGCCCAATCCGTTGTTTGGCGCGGTGGTCGGCCTGTTGATCGGCCATGCCTTCGACTCGGACTGGTTCCGCCTGAACAAGGAGAACCCGTACCGGGAGCTGGGGCTGACCTCCGAGGCCACCGATGCCGAGGTAGAGCGCGCCTATCGCAAGCTGATCTCGCAGTACCACCCCGACAAGCTGGGCGGTGCCGCCCCCGAGCTGCAGCAGCAGGCCGAGCAGAAGTCGCGGCGGATCAACGCCGCCTACGACCGCATCAAGACCCTGCGCAAGCGCTGACCCGACAGTCCCGCCTGCGGGCGGGAGAATCCTTTCCCCGTTCCGAAGGCCCCGGCCATGTCCAACTGCCTCATCGCCCCGTCCATTCTCTCCGCCAACTTCGCCCGCCTCGGCGAGGAAGTCGACAACGTCCTCGCCGCCGGTGCGGACTGGGTCCACTTCGACGTGATGGACAACCACTACGTGCCGAACCTGACCATCGGCCCGATGGTCTGCCAGGCCTTGCGCAAGCACGGCGTCACCGCGCCGATCGACGTGCACCTGATGGTTGAGCCGGTGGACCGCATCATCCCGGACTTCGCCGAAGCCGGTGCCACCTACATCAGCTTCCACCCGGAGGCCAGTCGCCACGTGCACCGCACCATCCAGCTGATCCGCTCGCTGGGCTGCAAGCCGGGCATTGTGCTCAATCCGGCCACCCCGGTGGATATCCTCGACTGGGTGCTGGATGACCTGGACCTGGTGCTGCTGATGTCGGTCAACCCGGGTTTCGGTGGCCAGGCCTTCATCCCCTCGGCGCTGGACAAGCTGCGCGTGGTGCGCAAGATGATCGACGCCAGCGGCAAGGACATCCGCCTGGAGATCGACGGTGGCGTGAAGGCCGACAACATCGGTGAGATCGCCGCCGCTGGCGCTGACACCTTCGTCGCCGGCTCGGCCATCTTCAACGCCAAGACCAGCTACCAGGACGTGATCGCGCAGATGCGCGCGAACGTTGCTGCGGCAAGGGGCTGAGCCATGGGTACGGTGGCCGTGTTGAACATCCGTCCGGCCACCGTGGCCGATGCCGGCCTGATCCTGCGCTTCATCCGTGAGCTGGCCATCTACGAGAAGGCCGAGCATTCGGTGCAGACCGATGAGATCGGCATCGCCGAGAGCCTGTTCGGTGCCGACGCGACCGCACGCGCGTTGATCTGCGAAGCCGACGGTGAGGCCATCGGCTATGCGGTGTATTTCTACAACTACTCCACCTGGCTGGGCCGCAAGGGCATCTACCTGGAAGACCTGTACGTCAGCCAGGAAAAGCGCGGCGTCGGCGCAGGCAAGGCGCTGCTGAAATACATCGCCCGGCAGGCCGTGGCCGAAGGCTGCGGCCGCTTCGAATGGTCGGTGCTGGACTGGAATACCCCGGCCATCGAGTTCTACACCGCCGCTGGTGCCAAGCCCCAGGACGAGTGGACCGTGTATCGGCTGCAGGGCCAGGCGCTGCACGATTTCGCCAACGGTTGAAATGAAATGCATCCACGCATGGCGTGGATCTACCAACCCGATGGGGCGAACCGCAACCAGGTAGGTGCGAACCTTGGTTCGCACTCCCTGCGAACGCCGAAAAAAAAGCCACGCCAATCACTGGCGTGGCCTCGCTGCATGCGTGGGAGGCTGATCCTGCCTCCATCCGTCGTCCCTGCTATGGCCTTCCATTCTCCGGTTGCTGAATGACATCTGCGTGACATTCACCGCGGACAAACAGCGCATTGCTAGCCTGTGCGCCCCCGTCCTGGAAGCACCACATGGCCGCACCGCGCTGGCGCCTGATCCTCAATGGCAAATCCGCTGGCAACGATGAGTTGCGCGACGCCGTCGGCCACTGGCGCGGGCAGGGTGTGCAGCTGGAAGTGCGGGTGACCTGGGAGGACGGTGATGCCGAGCGCTACGTGGCCGAGGCGATCGATCATGGTGTGGACGTGATCGTGGCCGCCGGTGGCGATGGCACGCTCAGCGCGGTGGCCGAGACCCTGGCCCACCGTGAGGAACCGGCGGATGCGCTGCCATCACTGGCGCTGATTCCGATGGGGACCGCCAACGACTTCGCGACTGCTGCCGGCATTCCCACCGAGCCGAAGGAGGCCTTCGGCTTGATCGGGCAGGCGACGCCGCATGCGATCGATCTCCTGCGCGTGGACGCCGATGGCACCCACTGGTGGTGCGCCAACCTTGCCAGCGGTGGTTTTGGCACGCAGGTAACGGTGGAGACCGATGCCGGCTTGAAGAAGATGCTGGGCGGGCTGGCCTACGTGATCACCGGCATCGCCAAACTCGGTCGCATCGAGCCGATCACCGCGCGGCTGTCCGGCCCGGACTTCGCGTGGGAAGGCGACTTCATCGCGCTCGGCATCGGCAATGGCCGCCAGGCAGGCGGTGGCCAGCAATTGTGCCCGCAGGCACTGATCGATGATGGGCAGCTGGACGTGACGGTGCTTCCGGAGCTGGAGGGGGAAGTCACCGCCACGCTCGGCCAGATGCTGAAGTCCGGCACCCAGGCCGCGCTGGAACAGCTGGCAACGCGCGCGCGGCTGCCATGGTTGCAGGTGGAGTCCGAGCGCCCGCTGACGCTCAACCTGGACGGTGAACCGGTACAGGCGCGCCAGTTCCGCATCGCGTGCGTGCCGGGCAGGGTGCGGATGCACCTGCCCGTGGGCTGTGCACTGTTGTCCGAGCCGCGCTGAGCCGCACCGGAAGTCCTACAACGGCGGTATGTCCTGCTCCTTCGCCGGGAACCCGAATGCTTCACGCTTCTCGCGGATGTACTGCGGCAGCGGCGGCCGGGCAATGCCGTGATCGATCAGCCACTGCTGGCACTTCTTCTGCCACGGCAGCAGGTCCGGTGTGGTGATTTCCCAGTAGATCGCTTCGACCATGGCCATCCGATCGGGCGCGCCCGGTTGCGCCGATGACGGCGATGCAATCGTGGGGTCCGCACCATGTTCAAGCAGCCAGTAGGCCTGCTCGAAGCCGCCACGGCCGGTGTACCAGCTCAGGACCGTATCGGCCTGGCCGATGTTGGATTCGTTGACGTGTGCGCCGCGCTCCACCAGCAGCTGGATGTTCTTCCACAGGTTGCCGGAAATGAAGGCCTGGAACAGCAGCGTTTCGGTATTGGAGGTGCGCGTGTCCGGGTCGCCGCCATGATCCAGCAGGAGGGCCAGGTAGCGCGGATCGTCCATCTTCGCGGCATAGACCATGGCGTTGTTGTGGCGGAACGTCTCGCCGTCCAGCGTTTCAATACGCCGTGCATTCGGATTGGCGCCGTTGTCGAGCATCGCGCGCAGGCCTTCCAGGTTCCGCGCGCGCAACGGCCACGCGATGAGCGGAATGCCATCCTGCTTCGAGAACTCCTTGTCGGGGTTCACGCCTTCGGTCTTGATCAGGCGCGTGATCGTCGCCGCATCACCCTGTTCGGCGGCAATGGCCAGCTCCAGGGCTTTGCCTTCGAAATAGCGCTCCGCGCCATGTGAAGACGTGCGCGCGCAGGCGCTCAGCAGTATCAGCAGCATCAGCGCCAGCCAGGAGAATGGCGTAAAGGAACTGTGAGGGTGACGGTGCATGTGATTCCTTGACATGGACGCGTTCGGGGGATGATAGCGTTGGCCGTGGTCATTCCAGCAGGTCCTGGATGACCACGTCTTCACTGATGAGCAATGGAGTCTGCCATGAGCGGTCACGATCCCGAGCAGCAGGAACGCCTGCTGCAGGCCCGCGCCAGGAGCGTCCAGGCGCAGCAGCACCTGGTCGAGCAACTGCAGGGCGGTGGACACGCCACCGAAGCGGCGCGCCTGCGCGAGACCTATCACGCCCGCGAGCTGGGTTCGCTTGCTGATGATGTGTATGCCTCGGCAAAGGGCAAAGGAGAACCGCCGGTCGGGTGGACGCGAGCCAGTGCCGTGACCGACCCGGACACGCTCAAAGCAGCGGGCATCAGCCTGGGGGCAGCCGACCTGAAGAAGCTGATGCGGCCGAACGACTCGGGTTTCCGCGCAGAGATCTACATTCCGGACAAAAGGGTGTTCGGTGATGACGCCAAGCCGGTGCTGGTGTTCAAGGGATCCACGGGCGAAATCATCGATCCCCGGGCGAAAGGCGGGCGGCGTGAGTCCGGAGGCGAGGATTTCCTCAACAACGGACGCCAGGGCGTGGGCATGCAGAGTGACTACTACGATCGGGCCATGGCACTGGCGAGTCGCTTGAAGACCTCCGGTACCCACTTTGAACTCGCCGGTCATTCGCTTGGCGGCGGCATGGCCTCTGCCGCTTCGGCGGTGACCGGTGTACGTGCGACCACCTTCAATTCGGCGGGCCTGCATCCGGCCACCGCCGATCGCTACGCGAAATCCCACGGATTGCCGGTGTTCAACACGCGCGACACGGTGCACACCTACCAGACCTCGGGTGAAGTGCTCAACGATGTGCAGAACGGATTGAAGCGGCTCAACGAGCATCACCGGCAGGGCTTTGGCCTGCTGGCCAGCGAGACCAGCCAGCTGCTGCGCCAGCCCGGCGTGCAGCAGATGGTTACGCGCAAGCTGCAGGAGATGATGCCGGCCGGTGCGCAGACGGCCACCGCCCAGCTGGTTGACCAGCTGGCGTCGAAATCCGGGGCGGAGGCATTGCGCAATGTTCCGGTGGCCGCGGGCAGGATGGAACTGTTGCTGGACGCCAAGACCGAAGTGAACGGAAAGGTGGTGGACCGCCGCCATCGAGAAGCGCCAAGCCAGCTTGCCGAATACGGTGGCCCGTTGGCCGAGGTGCTGATCGCAGGTGCGCGTGGCATGCGTGCCGGACGGGTTGCCGGTGAACATGTCGAGCAGGTCGGCGCGCTGGCGGGCCGGGGCATGAGCCTGTCCGGCGTGGCCGTCGAGCGTGCGTCGACCCTGCAGGGAAATGCGATCGGCAACGTGGTCGACTACGGTGGAAAGAGCATGCGGGTCGGCATCGAAGGCGGCGCGACGGTCATTGCCAAGGGACGCGAGCTGCAGGGTCTGGTCGAATCGGTCAGCCACCGCGTGCAGGCCAAGGGCAGTTACGGCTGGAACATCGGGGCCAGCGTGCTGGGTGCGCTCGGTGCCGACGACATGGCCAGGCAGATGCGCGAGCACGGTGACGCGGCCCGCAATCAACACGAAACCAAGGCTCGTGAAGCCACCCGTGAAGCAGCGGCGGATGCCGGCCGCATCCGCGCCGGCGGCCATCATCTGGGCGGCCAGCTGCAGCAGGGCGTGCATGGCGTGGCCAATGGGCTGCGCAATGGCTATGCCGTGTACGGCGCGACTTTCCACATGGGCATGAACTGGAGCAGCCATCAGATCACCGGGCTGACCTCGCAGGCGCCGGCCGTGCTGGCCGGCACCGTCGGGCTGGGTGCGATGGCCAACAAGGGCATTGCCACGCACCTGCCCACGCCGGCACTGCCGCAGAACCTGGTCAACCTTGCCAAGACGTCGTGGGTGATCGGGCGCGGCAGTGCGACCATGGGGGAGTCGGTGGACCGGCATGGCATGAGCGAGACGATGAACCCCAGTCTCGACGCGGCAATCGCGAGCCAGGAGGCGGCCGCGCGCAAGCTGCTTGGACGGCCGCATGCGCAGCTGCAGGAGGGGGCCGCGAAGATGCCAGCGCTGAACGATCCGGGGCACATCGACTTCCATCTGTTCAAGGGCGCGCAGACCGGCGTGCACGGCCTCGATGTGGCACATGGCCGCATCCCGAACCTGCAGAGCGACCAGCTGGCCGGGGCGTTGGCTGCGCAGGCCAAGCGCGATGGGCTGCAGGCCATTTCCCATGTGCTGCTCAGTGACGACCGCACGCGGGCATTCGCGGTCGACACCCCGGATCTGCAGGCGGCCCACCGCCGACATGCGCACGTGGACGTGGCGGCCGGCATGGCCCAGCCGCTGGCCGTGAGCACGGCGCAGGTTGACGCCCTGAACACCGGTCGCGAACAGGCGACGGCGGCTGGACTGGCCCAGCAACAGGGGCTGGAGGCCCAGGAGAATGCCCGTCGGATGGGCTAATGGCCGAATGAACCGCGCCGCGGCGGCGGGGTTCCCCTCCCGCCCCGGCTGCGATACAGTCAAGGGGTGTCCAGCCTGACGACCCCGCATACCCTTTCTTCCGCACGCCGTTGGTGGCGATGGTGGCCCGTTGCCGTCGTCCGCCCCCATAACGCTGTGTCCCGGAAGGAAAGTCGTCTTGAACTCGCACGCTCAGTTTCAGCAGCAGGCCGCTGAAGGCCACACCCATATTCCCGTCGTCCGTGAAGTGCTGTCCGACCTGGACACGCCGCTTTCGGTCTATCTGAAGCTCGCCGACGGCCCCAATACCTACCTGTTTGAATCCGTCGAAGGCGGCGAGCGCTTTGGTCGTTACTCGATCATCGGCCTGCCGGCGCGCCGCGTGTACGCCTTCCACGGCCATACGCTGACCGTGCGCGAAGACGGCCAGATGGTGGAAACCCGCGAGGTGGCCGACCCGTTCGCCGAGGTCGAGGCGCTGCGCAGTGCTCACTCGGTGCCCAAGCTGGACGGCCTGCCGGGCTTCACCGGTGGCCTGGTTGGCTGGTTCGGTTTCGAATGCATCGGCTACATCGAACCGCGCCTGGCGCCGCCGGCCGGCCGTGATGAACTGGGCACCCCGGACATCCTGCTGCTGGATTCCAATGAGCTGGCGGTGTTCGACAATCTCAAGGGCCGGCTGTACCTGATCGTGCATGCCGACCCCCGGGTCGAGGGCGCCTTCGAGCAGGCCCAGGCCCGCCTGGATGCACTGACCGCCAAGCTGCGCGCACCGGGCGCCGGTTATCCCGCCCCGCTCAACAGTGATGTGCTGGACGAGTCCGATTTCGTCTCCGGTTTTACCCGCGAAGGCTTCGTCGATGCGGTCCAGCGCAGCAAGGAATACATCCGCGCCGGTGACATCTTCCAGGTGGTGCTCAGCCAGCGCCTGAGCGTGCCGTTCAAGGCGCGCCCGGTGGATGTGTACCGCGCGCTGCGTGCACTGAACCCGTCGCCGTACATGTACTTCCTGGATGTCGGCGACCTGCAGGTGGTCGGCTCGTCGCCGGAAATCCTGGTGCGTCTGCAGGATGGCGAAGTCACCGTGCGCCCGATCGCCGGTACCCGTCCGCGCGGTGCCACCGTCGAGCAGGATCTGGCGCTGGAAGCCGAACTGCTGGCCGATCCGAAGGAACGCGCCGAGCACCTGATGCTGATCGACCTCGGCCGCAACGATGCCGGTCGCGTGTCCAAGGCCGGCACCGTGGAAGTGGGCGAGCAGTTCGTGATCGAACGCTACAGCCACGTCATGCACATCGTCAGCGAAGTGACCGGGCAGCTGCAGCCGGGGCTGAGCTATGCCGATGTGCTGCGCGCCACCTTCCCGGCCGGCACGGTCAGCGGCGCGCCGAAGATCCGCGCGCTGGAGGTGATCCGCGAGCTGGAACCGATCAAGCGCAATGTCTATGCCGGCAGCATCGGCTACATCGGCTGGCACGGCGATGCCGATACCGCGATCGCGATCCGCACCGCGGTGATCAAGGATGGCCGCCTGTACGTGCAGGCCGGCGCCGGCATCGTCTACGACTCGGACCCGGACAAGGAATGGGACGAGACGATGAACAAGGGCCGCGCGCTGTTCCGCGCCGTCGCTCAGGCTGCCAAGGGCCTGTGAGCCTTTCCGTGCCGTGGCCTGCGCCGCGGCACCTCCTGCTGTTCCCATTCAAGACAAGGAGTACCGCATGAAGCTGCTGAGCGCATTGCTGTGGTCGTCGCTGCTGGCCACGATGGCCCCGTCTGCGTGGGCACAGGCCAATACCATTCCTTCGCAGCCGCACCTGCTGGTGAAGGGCGAGGCGCGCCGCGTGGTGATGCCGGACCGGTTCGGCCTGCAGTTGAACATCGAAGAGACCGACATGGATGCCGACGCCGCGCGCCACCGCGTGCAGGACAACGTCGCGCGCGTGCTGGCGCTGTTCAAGCAGCACAAGGCGGTGGAAGGCAGCGTGCGCGCGGACAACCTGCGTATCGGTCCGGCGACGCGCTATGAGCAGAACCGGCAGGTCTTCATCGGCACCCGCGTGTCGCGCCAGCTGCGTGCCAGCTTCGCCAGCGTGAAGGCGATGCAGGACGTGCTGGGTGCGCTGAAGGCCAACGAGAACGTGCAGGTCAGCAGCGTGGCCCCGACCTACTCGGGCGAAGTGGCGCTGCGACGCGAACTCAAGGGCGAAGCAGCGGCCAAGACCCGCGAGTCCGCGCAGGGCCTGGCCAAGGCCTATGGAACGAAAGTGCGTGGCCTGTACAGCATCTCCGACGTGGCGCCCGACTTCGCCTACGGCATCCAGGCCGGGCAATGGCCGCAGCCGGGCGAGGATGGTGAGTATCTGGACAGGATCTCGGTGACCGGCAGCTATGCACCGGCCTCGGCACCTGCGCCCGGTGCACCGGAGTCCATTGAAGCCGGCCCCATCACCTACACCGAAAACGTATACGCCATTTTCCTGATAAGCGACGGAACCTGACCATGTTGTGGATGATCGACAACTACGACAGCTTCACCTACAACCTCGTGCAGTACCTGCAGACGCTGGGCGCCGAAGTGAAGGTGGTGCGCAACGATGCGATGAGCGTGGACGAGATCGCCGCGCAGAAGCCCGAGCGCATCGTCATCTCGCCTGGCCCGTGCACGCCCAACGAGGCGGGCGTGTCGCTGGAATTGATCCAGCGCCTGGGCCCGACCACGCCGATCCTCGGCGTGTGCCTGGGCCACCAGGGCATCGGCCAGGTCTACGGTGGCACGGTCATCCGCGCGGGCAACATCATGCACGGCAAGACCTCGCCCATCCGCCATGAAGGCAAGGGCGTGTTCGCCGGCCTGCCGGATCGTTACCAGGCCACCCGCTACCACTCGCTGGTGGTGGACAAGCACAGCCTGCCCGATGTGCTGGAAGTGACCGCCTGGACCGAGAACGAGGACGGCTCGATCGAAGAGATCATGGGCCTGCGTCACCGCCAGTTCCCGGTGGAGGGCGTGCAGTTCCACCCCGAATCCATCCTCACCGAACACGGCCACGCCCTGCTGCGCAATTTCCTGCAGCGTCCGGCGGCCTGATCCAAGGAGCATTCCCATGAGCTTCTCCCCCCAGGAAGCCCTGCAACGCACCATCGAGCACCGCGAAATCTTCTTCGACGAAATGGTCGACCTGATGCGGCAGATCATGCGCGGCGATGTCTCGCCGATGATGACCGCCGCCATCCTCACCGGCCTGCGGGTGAAGAAGGAAACCATCGACGAGATCGCGGCCGCGGCCACGGTCATGCGCGAATTCGCGCTGGCGGTGCCGGTGGCCGATACCACCCACCTGGTCGACATCGTCGGTACCGGTGGCGATGGCTCGCATACCTTCAACATCTCCACCTGCGCGATGTTCGTGGCGGCCGCAGCCGGTGCGCGCGTGGCCAAGCATGGCAACCGCAGCGTGTCGTCCAAGTCCGGCAGCGCCGATGCGGTCGAAGCACTGGGTGCCGCCATCGAACTGCAGCCGGCCCAGGTGGCCGCGGCCATCGAGCAGACCGGCATCGGCTTCATGTTCGCGCCGATCCACCATCCGTCGATGAAGGTGGTCGCGCCGGTCCGCCGCGAGATGGGCGTGCGCACCATCTTCAACATCCTCGGCCCGCTGACCAACCCGGCCAGCGCGCCGTCGGTGCTGATGGGCGTGTTCCACCCCGATCTGGTGGGCATCCAGGCGCGCGTGCTGCGCGAGCTGGGCACCGAGCGCGCCATGGTGGTCTGGGGCCGCGACAACATGGATGAGATCTCGCTGGGCGCCGGCACCCTGGTGGGCGAGCTGCGCGACGGCAAGGTGCGCGAGTACGAGATCCACCCGGAGGACTTCGGCATCGCCATGTCGGCCAGCCGCAACCTGCGCGTGGACAGCCCGGAGCAGTCCATCCAGATGCTGCGCGCCGTGCTGGACAACGAGCCGGGCCCGGCACTGGACATCGTCGCGCTGAACGCCGGCGCCGCCCTGTACGTGGCCGGCGTGGCCAGCGACATCGGCGATGGCCTGGCCCGCGCACGTGCCGCCATCGCCAACGGCAGCGCCCGCCAGCGCCTGCAGCAGTATGTGGAGACCACCCGCGCGCTGGTTGCCTGAGCGCGCGGTTCAGCCTGACCCTCTCGATGGCCGATAATGGCCGTCCTCACCGCCCCCGCACCGAACCGACGACGATGAGCGACATCCTGCAGACGATCCTGGCCCGCAAGGCCGAAGAAGTGGCCCAGCGCCGCGCCCAGCGCCCGCTCGAGGCGCTTCAGGCCGCCCTGGCCAGCGCCCCGCCAGTACGTGGCTTCGTGCGCGCGCTGCAGGCGGCGGTGGCCAACGGCGACCCGGCGGTGATTGCCGAGGTGAAGAAGGCCAGTCCCTCCAAGGGCGTGATCCGTCCGGATTTCCGCCCGGCCGACATCGCCGTCAGCTACGAGTTCGGCGGCGCCAGCTGCCTGTCGGTGCTGACCGACGTGGACTTTTTCCAGGGCGCCGACGCCTATCTGCAGCAGGCTCGCGAAGCCTGCACGCTGCCGGTGCTGCGCAAGGACTTCGTGATCGACGCCTACCAGGTGTACGAGGCGCGCGTGCTGGGCGCCGACTGCATCCTGCTGATCGTCGCTGCGCTGGACGACACCCAGCTGGCCACCCTGTCCGAACTGGCACTGTCGCTGGGCATGGACGTGCTGGTGGAAGTGCACGACATCGACGAGCTGGAGCGTGCGCTGCAGGTACCGGCACCGATGATCGGCATCAACAACCGCAACCTGCGCACCTTCGAGGTGTCGCTGCAGACCACGCTGGACATGCAGAAGGCGGTGCCGCGTGACCGCCTGCTGGTGACCGAGAGCGGCATTCTCGGCCCGCAGGACGTGGCGCTGATGCGCGACGCCGGCATCCATGCGTTCCTGGTCGGCGAGGCCTTCATGCGCGTGGAAGAACCGGGCGAGGGCCTGCGTCAGCTATTCTTCGCGGCATGAAAACGCACTATCCGACGCCGCGCGACGATGCGCCGCTGGTGGTCTTCGATTTCGACCACACCCTCTACGACGGCGATTCGGGCACCCACCTGTTCGCCTCGCTGATCAAGCGCAACCCGTTGCGGATGCTGGCGGCGCTGCTGGTCACGCCGATCGCCGGGCCGATGGTGGCGCTGCTGCCGACCCGTCGTGCCGGTATTTCGGTCTATGTGTGGATCGGCAGCTTCGGCCTGCACCGTGCGCGTGATTTCAACAAGGTCATCGACGCCTATGTGCTGCGCAACGAGGCGCAGATGCGCGCCAAGCTGCTGCCGCAGGCGCTGGAGGTGTTCGCCGCGCACCGCGCCAAGGGCGACCGCGTGGTGGTTGCCACCGGCGCGCCGCCAGAGCTGGCACGGGCGATCCTGGCCTTCGTCGCCCACCAGGACGTACCGGTGATCGGCACCGAGGTTGGCCCACGGCTGGGCGGCGTCGGCCCGACCCGCCACTGCCACAACGAAGAGAAGATGCGCATGCTGCGCGAGCGCGGCTACGGCGATATCGATATCGCCTACTCCGACAGCACCGCCGACCTGCCATTGCTGCTGGCGGCCAAGGCGCCGGTGGTGGTGAACCCGAAGCCGGGCAGGGTGGACTTCTTCCGCCGCGTGCTGCCGGCCGGCACCCGCATCCTCAACTGGGGCTGCGTGGACCGTGGTGGCGACAAGGCCTGATCCGAGCCTGTTGTAGAGCCGAGCCATGCTCGGCTGCTCTTCGTTGCGGTATCCGTGCGCGATCAGCCGAGCATGGCCCGGCTCTACAGGGAATGCCTCAGCGATACAGGTGCCCGTACACCGCGTGGCCGATCTGGAACAGGCTGATGCCCAGCACCAGCACGCCAACGGCCACCAGCACCCAGCGCTCCTTCACCCGCTTGACCAGGATCGCCGCCACCGGCGCGGCCATCATGCCGCCGATCAGCAGGCCGGCGACGATCTGCAGGTGCTGCACCCCCATCGACAGCAGGAAGGTCGCCGACACCGTCAGCGTGACCACGAACTCCGCCGCATTGACCGTACCGATGGTGGTGCGCGCCTGGCCACCACGAGCGAGCAGGGTGGACGTGGCGATCGGCCCCCAGCCGCCACCGCCGCTGGCGTCGAGCAGGCCCGCGAAGAAGCCCAGCACCGGTACCCGGCGGATTTCGCCCTTGGGCATCCAGCGTCCGGCCGCGCGGGCCAGGATGATGATCGCCAGCACCAGCAGGTACAGGTAGATCAGTGGCCGGATGATCTCGCCCGGGATCTGGGTGAGCACGTAGGCGCCCACCGCGCCGCCCACCGCGCCGGGCAGGGCCAGGCGCAGGAACAGGCGTTTATCGACATTCCCGGCGGCGAGGTGCGACACACCCGAGGCGCCGGTGGTGAACACTTCCGCGGTGTGGATGCTGGCGCTGACCTGCGCCGGCGGCAGGCCCATGCTCAGCATCACCGACGATGAGACCAGGCCGAAAGCCATGCCCAGCGCGCCGTCGACCAGCTGCGCGCCGAGGCCGATGAGGATGAACCACCAGAATTCGCTGCTCAGCTCCATGCCCCGAGCCTAGCGCGCGAAGGAGTGCGGACCAAGGTCCGCACCCACCGGGTGCTCAACGGTCAACGGGTGCCGTACAGCACCACGGTCTTGCCGCGGGCATGCAGCAGGCCGTCGGTCTGCAACTTCTTCAGCACGCGGCCGGCCATTTCGCGCGAACAGCCGACCAGGCGCGCCAGTTCCTGGCGCGAGACGCGCAGCTGGCTGCCCTGCGGGTGGCTCATTGCTTCCGGTTCCTGCGCCAGGTCGTGCAGGGTGCGCACGATTCGGTCGGTGACGTCCAGGAATGCCAGTCGGCTGGCCTTGCGGCTGGTGTCGAGCAGGCGCTTGGAGATCTGCTGGCCCAGCGCGTACAGCAGGCGCGGGGCATCGGCCGACAGCGGGCCGAGGAACAGCTGATGCAGGCGCTCGTAGCTGATTTCGGCCAGCTCACAGGCGGTGCGGGTCCGCAGGATCACCTCGCGGCGGTCCGATTCAACGAACAGGCCCATCTCGCCGACGAACTCGCCAGCACCGAAGTAGCCCAGCACGAGCTCGCGATCGTCATCTTCCTCGGCCATGATCGAAACCGAGCCGCTGATGACGTAATACAGGGTTCCCGCCGGGTCACCGGGTCGGAAGACGTCGGTACGGGTGGGGTATCGCCGCCTGTGGCTGTGCGCCAGGAAACGATCGATTGTGGCGATATCCAGGGCCAGTGGACTGCTAGCTAGGCGCACGGTTGACACGATAGGAGCGCTCCCTCTGCGCATGAACGGATTCACGGGGTCGATAGCGGAGCTTAACCAGCGCAATTGTTAAGGGCAAACAGTGTGCCAGATGTGAGCGATCTTCACGTTCCCCCCGGGGACAGTTTGCCCCATAATTCCCCCTTTCCCTTCTTACACAGGAATCGACCGCCGTGGTCAAGCCGTTGCCTCGCCTGAGGCTGCAGGGTTTCAACAACCTCACCAAGGCGCTGAGCTTCAACATCTATGACGTGTGTTACGCGCGCACCGAAGAGGAGCGTCAGCGTTACATTGAATACATCGATGAAGAGTACAACGCCGACAGGCTGACTCAAATCTTGACCGATGTCGCCGAGATCATCGGCGCCAACATCCTGAACGTGGCCCGCCAGGACTACGACCCGCAGGGTGCCTCGGTGACCATCCTGATCTCCGAAGAACCGGTGATCGACAAGAAGCAGGCCGGCAAGGAGCTGATCTCCGACGCCGTGGTCGCGCACATGGACAAGTCGCACATCACCGTGCACACCTATCCGGAAACGCACCCGCAGGAAGGTATCGCCACCTTCCGCGCCGACATCGACGTGGCCACCTGCGGCGTCATTTCGCCGTTGAAGGCGTTGAACTACCTGATCGAAAGCCTCGAGTCGGACATTGTGATCATGGACTACCGCGTCCGTGGCTTCACCCGCGATGTGAAGGGCAAGAAGCACTACATCGATCACAAGATCAACTCGATCCAGAACTTCCTGGCCAAGAACATCAAGTCGCGTTACGAGATGTTCGACGTCAACGTCTACCAGGAAAACATCTTCCACACGAAGATGCACCTGAAGGACTTCGACCTGGACCAGTACCTGTTCGAGGAAAAGGCCAAGAACCTGTCGTTCAAGGAACGCATGAAGATCGAAGCGCTGCTCAAGCGCGAGATCGAAGAGCTGTTCCACGGCCGGAACCTGTCCGAGTAAGCCCCATGCGCGATGCCCGCAGGCATCGCCACCCAGGCGGGACGACCCGCCCCGTGGAACTGGTGTCGCGCAAGCGACGTGGTTCCACGGTGATGTACCGACCCACGGCCCGGTGTGAAAACACCGGGCCGTTTCGTTTTTCTCAAAAAGGTAAGGAGCCCCCACCCATGCCCTGGATCTACCTGCTGCTGGCCGGCCTGTTCGAGATCGGTTTCGCCCTCGGAATGAAGTACTCCGAAGGCTTCAGCAAACCCCTTCCCACTGCTGCCACGGTCGTGTCCGCGCTGATCAGCCTGTACCTGATGAGCCAGGCGATGAAGAGCATCCCGGTCGGCACGGCCTACGCGATCTGGACCGGTATCGGCGCCATGGGCGTGGCGGTGCTGGGCATCTACCTGTTCAACGACAGCGCATCGCCGTCCCGCCTGGCCTGCGTGGGCCTGATCGTGGCCGGTGTGATCGGCCTGAAGCTGGTGTCGCCGAACTGATTGATGGCCCGACCAACGGTCGGGCCCCACCGTCAGGCCCCGCCGCACCTCTTCGGTAGGCCCCCACCGTTGGTGGGGGCGGCCGTTCAAATGCGGTAAGCGATGTGCTTCATCACCTTCGATGCCAGCGCCATCGCGCCCGGGATCGGGAACGGCAGGCGGCGTGCGCCGGCCTGCTCGGCGTGCTCCGCATGGCGGGCCTCGTCTTCCTTCATCACCTGGATGACCGCGCGGCTGCGCAGGTCGCTGGCCGGCAGGTCGACCAGGTGCTCGTCCAGATGGGCTTCCACCTGGCGCTCGGTTTCGACCACGAAGCCCAGGTTCCAGCCGTCGCCACGCAGCCCGGCCAGGGTGCCGATGGTGTAGCTGCCGGCATACCAGAGCGGGTTGAACAGGCTCGGACGGCTGTCCAGTTCGCCCAGGCGGGTGGCGCACCAGGCCAGGTGGTCGGTCTCTTCCTGGGCCGCTTCCAGCAGGTGTTCACGCGTGGCCGGGTCGCGGGCCACGGCGGCCTGGCCGAAGTACAGGCCCTGCGCGCAGACCTCGCCGACATGGTTGATCCGCATCAGCCCGGCCGCATGGCGGCGTTCAGTGCTGTCCATGCCCGGCTCGTCGGTGTCCGCAGCCGGGTAGGGACGGGCCGCCGGCGGGTTGCCGAACACCGTGTCCAGGGCGCGCTGCGCCTCGGTCAGCAGGTGGTCCAGCGGGGTGATCTGGCGGAGCACGGTCATGGCGGTACACGGTGGGGCGGAAGACCCCGCGATTCTCGCCCGGCCCCGTCCCCCTGCCAACCCGGTCAGGGGCCGGCTTGCAACGGGGGTCTGACCTGCGTACAATCCCGCCTCTTACGCTTCACCTTTTCACAACGCGTGGCAGAGTTCCGGTGAGCCTTTCGCCGCAATGAGCCCGACCTAACCTAGAGTTCTTCATGAGCACTTTCACTGCCAAGAACGAGACCGTCCAGCGCGACTGGTACCTCGTCGACGCCGAGGGCAAGACCCTGGGCCGTCTCGCCACCGAGCTGGCCCGCCGTCTGCGCGGCAAGCACAAGCCGGTCTACACCCCCCACGTTGATACCGGTGACTACCTGGTCGTCATCAATGCAGAAAAGATTGCCGTCACCGGCAAGAAGCTGCAGGACAAGATGTATCACCGTTTCACCGGTTACATCGGCAACCTGAAGACCGAATCCCTGGCACAGGCGCTGGAGCGCCACCCGGAGCGCGTGATCGAGATCGCCGTGAAGGGCATGCTGCCGAAGGGCCCGCTGGGTCGCCAGATGTACCGCAAGCTCAAGGTCTACGCCGGCACTGAGCATCCGCACGCCGCACAGCAGCCGCAGGTTCTGGATATCTAATCATGGCTATCACTCAAAACTACGGCACTGGCCGCCGCAAGTCCTCCACCGCTCGCGTGTTCCTGCGCAAGGGTTCGGGCAACATCACCGTCAACGGCCGTCCGCTGGACGAGTTCTTCGGTCGTGAGACTGCGCGCATGATCGTGCGCCAGCCGCTCGAGCTGACCAAGAACACCGAAAGCTTCGACATCCTGGTCACCGCCGCTGGCGGCGGCACCACCGGCCAGGCCGGTGCGATCCGTCTGGGCATCGCCCGTGCTCTGGTCGAGTACGACGAAACCCTGAAGTCCGAGCTGCGCAAGGCCGGCTTCATGACCCGTGACGCCCGTGAAGTCGAGCGTAAGAAGGTCGGTCTGCACAAGGCCCGCCGCGCCACCCAGTTCTCCAAGCGCTGATCTACCGCGCCTGGTTGGGCTCCTTCGGGAGCCCGCTGGATGGAAAAGCAAAAGCCCGGCTTCGGCCGGGCTTTTGTCGTTTCGGGGTCATGCATTCCCGGGTTGCCGGCCAGCGGTCGGTACTACCCGTGGCTTCACATGTCAGAAGGGGGTGGAGCCTTTTCTCTGAAAAAGGATCCGATCCCGGATCTCTCTGGAGAGCAACCCCTTGTTGTTCAAGGGGGGGGGCGCCGACAGGCGCGGGGATAAGGTGGGATGCGTGACCCAACAAAAAAGAAAAAAGCCTGATCTTTCGATCAGGCTTTTTTCTTTTTTGTTTGGCTGCCCCGGATGGATTCGAACCACCGAATGCCTGAGTCAGAGTCAGGTGCCTTACCGCTTGGCGACGGGGCAAAACGTGCAACTATTTTCTCACTTTTCACACTGAAAAACAACTTGATTTTCAGTGTGGTGGCTATGGGTGGACTCGAACCACCGACCCCAGCATTATGAGTGCTGTGCTCTAACCGGCTGAGCTACATAGCCTTGGTGAGCCCGCTATTCTGCGGATGTGTATCGACCCTGTCAACACTTTTGTGTCGTGCTTGTGGGTCGACAGAGGGCATGGGATAGTCCCGACCAGTAGATTTTCTTAGGAGTCCGCATCGTGATCGATCCGGACGGCTATCGACCGAACGTCGGCATTGTGCTGATGCGGCAGGACGGCCAGGTGTTCTGGGCACGACGTGTGCGCCGGGACGGCTGGCAGTTCCCGCAGGGTGGCATGAACACCGACGAGACGCCTGTCGAGGCCATGTATCGTGAACTGCAGGAAGAGACCGGCCTGCTGCCTGAGCACGTGGAAGTGCTCGGGGCGACGCCCGGCTGGCTGCGCTACAAGCTGCCGGCGCGGGCCATCCGCCGCAATGAGCGGCAGGTCTGCATCGGCCAGAAGCAGGTCTGGTTCCTGCTGCGCCTGACCGGCGACGAATCGCATGTGCAGCTGGACCATACCGATTCGCCCGAGTTCGACCACTGGCGCTGGGTGGACTTCTGGTACCCGGTGGAGCACGTGGTGATGTTCAAGCGTGGCGTCTATGCGCGCGCTCTGCGACATCTGGCACCGTTGGCGCGCGGGGTGGCCGGGCAGGGCGTCACCGCCATGCCCAAGAGCGCTGCGGAGGCCTGGATGCCGGGTCACGCTGCCGGCCACGACAGGCCCCGCAAGCGCACGCCCAAGCGCGGTGGCTACTGGCCGCGCAAGGCCAAGGGTGAGCCGGGGGCGGTTTGATGGGGAGGCCGCGCAGGCCGCGGGTCGATCCGTCACAACGCGTCCCCGCCGGGTATTTCCAGCAGGGCCTGGTTGTCCGGCTGGCCAGCCTGCCCTGGATGGCGTTGGGCGTGGTGGTGCTTGGCGGCAGCGCAACGATCCCGCTTGGGCTGGGCATGGTCCTCATCCTGGTGAACTGTGCCGGTGCCCTGTATCTGGCGGACTACCTGCTGCGCCTGAGGGCGGCAGGCGGTGGCCTGCACTGGCTGACCATGTTCTTCAGTACGCCGGTGCTGGCCCTGTTGTATTCGATCGCACTCTGAACCGTATCGAGAATGGTTCAGGTCTCTGATTGACAACCATTCTCGTTTCCATTGAAATAGCCAACAGGCCAC
The DNA here is from genome assembly GCF_052045015.1 of Stenotrophomonas sp. 22692. NCBI lineage: Bacteria > Pseudomonadati > Pseudomonadota > Gammaproteobacteria > Lysobacterales > Lysobacteraceae > Stenotrophomonas > Stenotrophomonas sp. 22692. The sequence goes on along the minus strand of NZ_JBQEMR010000015.1, from coordinate 28,356 downwards.
TCTTGGCCTGTCAGCCCGGTTCACGCCTGTGTACGTCTGCATCTGCAACGGAGTCACCGACCACCAGATCCGCGAAGCCGCCAGCAATGGCGTCAGCACGGTGGCCGAGCTGACCATGCGTACCGGTTGTGGCGCGACCTGCGGTTCCTGCCTGGACATGGCAGGCGACCTGCTGTCCAAGGCACGTGCCACCCACGATCTGCCGCTGCCGGTCCTCGGTCTGGCCCAGGTCGCCTGACGTCTCTTTCGCGGCGCGTTGACGCCGCGCTTCCGCATCCTTCACGCGTGGCCGCATAGGCCAATGCGCACGATTCGCGTTCCTTCACGACCGCACGCAAGGCGTTAAAGTGCCTGCGTTTTCAGCGTGCAGGAGCATCCCCATGAAGGGCGACACCAAGGTCATCGAATTCCTCAACAAGGTCCTCTACAACGAGCTGACCGCGATCAACCAGTACTTCCTGCACGCCAAGATGCTGAAGAACTGGGGCATCAAGGAACTGGCCGAACATGAGTACAAGGAATCGATCGACGAGATGAAGCATGCCGACATGCTCGCCGACCGCATCCTGTTCCTTGAAGGCCTGCCGAACTTCCAGGCGCTGGGCAAGCTGCGCATCGGCGAGAACCCGACCGAGATCCTGCAGTGCGACCTGTCGCTGGAACGCGATGGCGTGGTCACCCTGCGCGAGGCCGTGGCCTATTCCGATTCGGTGGGTGACTACGTCAGCCGCCAGCTGTTCGTGAAGATCCTCGACTCGGAAGAAGAGCACATCGACTGGCTGGAAACCCAGCTCGACCTGATCGAGCGCATCGGCGAGCCGAAGTACCTGCTGAGCAAGCTGGAAGACTGACTCAGCCGGCCTGGCCGGCGCGATGCTGTGCCAGGTAGCCCGTCAGTGCCACGCGCGCACGGGCGAATTCGGCAACCAGCAGCGCTACCGCTACGGCGGGGCGCTGCAGGCTGCCGCTGCGGGCCTCATGTTCGATCCGCTGCGCCACCGCCGACAGCGACAAGGCCCCCACGTTCGCGCTTGATGATTTCAGGCTGTGCGCGACCGCCTGCAGGCGGGGCTCGTCGCCGTTCTGCGCGGCCTGCTGCAGCTGCTGCACCATCGCCGGCGCATCTTCCAGGAACACCGAGACGATCTGGAGGGCGGTATCGCCGATTACCGCGTGCAGTTCGTCCAGCACGTCGCGGTCCAGTACCGGTTGCGGTGCTGGCGCCACCTGCTTTTCCGGATTCTGTAGCGCCGAGCCATGCTCGGCTGATGGCGTGCGACTGCAATTGGCCGTCAGCCGAGCATGGCTCGGCTCTACGGAAGGCTGTCCAGGTGATGCAGCTTTCCCGCCACCCCAGCGCTGCAACAGCGCATGCAGCGTGGCACGTGCGATCGGCTTGGACAGGTAGTCGTCCATGCCGGCCTGCAGGCAGCGCTCGCGATCACCGGCCATGGCGTTGGCCGTCATCGCGATGATCGGCAACCGCGTGCGCCCGGTTTCCGCTTCTTCCGCACGCCAGTGGCGCGTGGCGGCGTAGCCGTCCAGCACCGGCATCTGGCAATCCATCAGCACCACGTCCACGCCGCCTTCGCGAAGGGCGGCCAGCGCCTGCTCGCCATCGGCGGCATTGCGCACCTCGCACTGGAATACGCGCAGCAGATGCTCGGCCACCATCCGGTTGACCGTGTTGTCTTCCACCAGCAGCACGCGCAGGTGCAACGGCGGCAGCGTGGGCGTGGGCTGCCCCTGTTCGGCGTTGGCCAGCAGCGCGGCAGGGCGCGCATGCGCGACCGGTGCAGCCAGCAGTGCATGCAGCGCAGCGTCGTCGAAATGCGAGGGTAGCTGCCGCTGGCGCGGGCGTGCCGGAAGGGTATCGTCCTGCAGCCACAGCACCTGCAGGGCATCGTCCTCGCCACGTTCGGCCAACGCCTGTTGCAGCGTCGCTTCACCGATGTGGCGCGCACGTGCATCGACCAGCAGCCAGGCCGGCGCCGGTTGCCCCGGCCTCGGCACCGCGCGCAGGCGCTCGACCACGGCATCGAGCTGCGCCATGGCGTGCACCAGCAGGCCATGATGGGCCGCGATGCGCTCGATGCGTGCCCGCAGCGTTGCATCGGCACTGAACAGCAGCAGCGGTGCTGGCGCGCGCGCCATCGCCGGCAGGTCGCCAGGAACCTTCAGCAGCGGGATCTCGAACCAGAACGTAGCGCCCTGGCCAGGCGTGGACTGCACGCCGATCTGCCCGTGCATCAGGTCGATGATGCGCTTGCAGATGGCCAGGCCCAGGCCGGTGCCGCCGTAGATGCGGGTGGTGGATGCGTCGGCTTGGCTGAAGGACTGGAACAGGCGTGCCTGCAGCGTGTCGTCGATGCCGATGCCGGTATCGATGATCTCGAAGCGCAGCTGGTGCTGCGCGGCACCTTCGCCCAGCCGCAGCACGCGCAGCTGCACCTGGCCGCGGGCGGTGAACTTGATTGCGTTGGCCAGCAGGTTGCTCAGCACCTGGCGCAGGCGCACCGGGTCGCCGCGCACCGGCAGGCGCACCGAAGGATCCAGTTGCAGGCCCAGGGCCAGGCCCTTGGCGTCGGCGGCGCGTTGCATCAGCTGCACCACGCCATCGAGCAGGTCGCGTAGGTTGAAGCTGGTGATCTCCAGTTCCAGCGCCTGTGCTTCCAGCCGGGAGTAGTCGAGGATGTCGTCGACGATGCGCAGCAGCTGCTGTGAACTGGCCGAAGCGGTGGCCAGCATCTGCCGCTGGTCCTCGCCCAGCGGCCCGCGCGCGATCAGCTCCAGCATCGGCAGGATGCCGTTGAGCGGGGTGCGGATCTCGTGGCTCATCGTGGCCAGGAACTCGCCCTTGGCCAGCACGGCCGCTTCGGCGGCCTGCTTGGCCTGCAGCAGCTGCTGTTCCAGCTGGCCCTGGCGTTCGGTGGTATGGCGCAGCTGGTCGCGGTCGGCGGCCAGCGCGCTGTGCTCGCGCTGCAGCCGGGCCAGTGCCCGGCTGCGCGTGCGCAGGCGCAGGCCCAACAGCAGCGCCATGGCGGCCGCGGCAAGGGCAACCAGCAGCACGCCCCACAGCGGCACGTCAGAGCACCGCGTTGTGGAAGTCGAAGTTCAGGTCGCTGCCGGCCGACTGCACCATGTTGCCCTGGATGTAATCGACGCCGCCGACCCACATCGCGGCCGCGGCCTGCGGGTCTTCGATCTGCTGGCCGATGATCTGGAGCCCGGCCGCATGCGCCTGTTCGATCGCCTTGCGCAGTTCCTCGCGCGTGGCTGGGTTGGAATGGCTGCTGGAGAAGCGCGCGGCCATGCGCACGAACGACAGCGGCAGCTGGGTCAGCAGTGCATCGGCTTCGCCGCTGGGCTCGAACTGGCTCAGGCAGAAGCGCACGCCGGCGCCGGCCATGCGCTGGCAGAACTGCTGCAGCGGCACGGTGTGGATCAGCGCGTCGGGCAGGCGCACGTCGATCACCAGCGCACTGCCGGGCAGGTCACGCTGCTGCAGTGATTCCAGCAGCCAGTCGCCAAAGGCATCGCGCTGCAGCGTGCGCAGCGACTGCGAGACGAACAGGTTCAGCGGCTGCGTTGCGTGCCGGTACAGGTCCAGCAGGCCCAGCGCATGGTCCATCACCTGCTGGTCGAGGTCGGCGATGCGGCCTGCCGCCTCGGCGGCGGGAATCACCTGGCCGGCCGCCAGCACCGTGCCATCGGCCTGGCGCAGGCGCAGCAGCAGCTGGTACTGCGCGGTGTTGCCACCGGCGACGGCGACGATCGGCTGATAGGCCAGCTCCAGCTGGCCTTCCAGCAGTGCCAGGTGTTCCTGTTCGGTGACGGCCTGGCGGTGCACGTGGCCCGCCACGCCGGCGCTGAGCAGGCGTGCCTGCAGGGTGGTGCGCTCGACCGCTTCCAGTGCAGCGTTGGCATCGTCGAAGCCCGGCGACAGCGGCGCGTAACCCACCACGCCGCGCAGGTGCACCGATTCATCGTCGCGGATCACGAAGGCGCGCGCCGAGAGCTGCTCACGCAGGGTCGCGGCGATGCTTTCCAGGCTGTCTTCATCGGTATTGCGGGCCAGCAGCAGGAAGCTGTTGTCGTTCAGGCGTGCCAGCAGGTGCGGATGGCCGGCCTCGGCCAGGCGCTGCCCGGCCTGCACCATCAGGCGCTCGAAGGCGGCGTAGCCATAGCGTTCGCGCAGGCCCAGCGCGCTGGCCACTTCAACGAAGAACACGCCACCCCGGTCGCGATGGGCGAGGGCGGCATTGAGCTGCTGCAGCACGTGGTGACGCGTCGGCAGGCCGGTTTCCGGATTGCTGGTGGCCGGTGCGCCGGTTGCACCGGGCAGGGTTGCTGCCTGCGCACGTGCGCGACGGATGCGGTTGGCCACGGCGGCGATCAGGTGGCGCGGCCGGATCGGCTTGCTCAGGTAATCGTCGGCGCCGCTGTCGAGCACTTCGAACTGGCGCTCCGGGTCCGGATCGCCGCTCAGGAACACGATCGGCAGCAACTGCAGGCCAGGCTGCTGGCGGATCAGCGCGGTCAGGCGCATGCCGTCCAGGCCGGGCAGGTGCAGGTCCATCAGGATCAGGTCGGGGCGATGCTCCTTGATCGCCTGTAGCGCACCGTCGGCATCGCTGTGCACGATGGCCTGCATGCCGGCGCCATGCAGCACGCTCTGTGCGAACAGGGCCTGCGCGCGGTCGTCCTCGACGATCAGCACGCGGTAGGGCGAATCGGAGGTCGGCGGTGCCTGGTCGTTGTTGCCAGCCTCGGCCAGCATGCCCGGACCCGGCAGCGGCGGTGGTGCGCTGCCGATCGATGCGGGTGCGTCGGAGGCTGCCAGCGGCGGAACTGCTGCCGGCGCTGCGGCGACGGCGCTCGCCGATTCAGCCGTCCAGCGTTGCCAATGATCGGCCGGAGGGGATTCAGCGCGTCCCGGGCGGGCGCCCGCGGGGGATTCGTTTGCGGCCATCGGTGCTCCTGGTGTTCGCGTCCATTATGCGACAAGCCCGGCGATCAACCGGTACCGGGCTGGCGTGGACTGTCGGGCGACGCACCGCGTGCCAGCCAGCGCACGCCCTTCCACAGTGCGCGCCAGACCAGCCACACCAGCAGCGCACCGGCCAGGCTGCAGGCCAGCACCACGATCAGCGCGATCCACGGGTGTGCCAGGGCCAGGGCCAGGCCACCGACCACCACGGTGTCCTCGGCGGCGGAGGCCACCCAGTTGCTGGCAGGCTCGGGCGAGGTATTGAGCAGAGCGCGGGTGCCGGCCTTCAGGCCATGACTGGCCAGCGCCACACCGGCGCCGGCGGCAAGCGCACCGGTGCCCAGCTGCCCATCCGGCGACAGCGTGGCGGCGGCGAGGAAAGCCCCCGCTGGCACACGTGCCAGGGTCTGCACCAGATCCCACGCCGAGTCGACGCCGGGAATCTTGTCGGCGAAGAATTCGGCCACCGCCAGCGCCGCCGAGGTGCCCAGCACCCACCACGATTCAGTGGCCTGCAGGGCCGGCGGCAGGTCGACCCAGCCGAGCAGGCCGGCCAGGCCGACACCGAACACGGTGAGGTAGACGCGGATGCCGGCCAGCCAGGCCAGCAGGATGCCGATCACGAACAGGTGGGCTTCGGTCATGGCGATGCTCCGGCGACGGAACTGTGCAGGGGACCACACTATCGACGATGGCATGCCTGAACGCCACAGACCGTGGCTCGCCACTGCGCAGGAAACCCACCCGTCCTGTCATACACTAGCGCGTCGTTTGCCACAGGGGCCGTACCGGTGTCGCCCTCGCGATGCCCCGGAATCCACCCATGACCAACCGTCCTCCCATGCGCGTGCAGGTCCGCCTGCCCGGCGCGCCACAACCGCCGGCCGACCGTCGCCGCCTGCTGGTGATCGGCGGCATCTGGCTGCTCAGCCTGGTGCTGGCCGTGCTGGGTGGCTGCTGGATGGCCACGCCGCGCGACGCCCAGGGCCAGCGCCTGCAGGCTGCCGAGAAGCGTGCCGAGACGTTGCAGGCGCAGCTGACCGAATTGCGCCAGAAGCAGGCCACGCTGGAAGCCTCCGACCGCATCAGCCGCGCCGCCAACACCGAGGTGCAGTCCTCGCTGGCCGAGCGCGATGAGGAAATCGCAGGCCTGCGTGCCGACGTCGCCTTCTATGAGCGCCTGGTGGGCTCCACCAGCCAGCGCAAGGGCCTGAACACCCATTCGATCGAGTTCAGCCCGGAAGCGGCCGGCACCTGGCAGTACACCGCGGTGCTGACCCAGAACCTCAACCGTGGCGCCATCAGCCAGGGGCAGATGCGCTTCACCGTGGAAGGCGTCAAGAACGGCAAGCTGGCCACGATCAGCTGGGATGATCTGCACCAGCGCAGCAAGGTGCCGGGACAGGATTACTCGTTCCGGTACTTCCAGCAGCTCACCGGCAGCGTGATGCTGCCGGCTGACTTCACCCCGCAACGCGTGCGGGTGACATTGGGGAGTGGTACGGGGGGTACCACCCAGGTATTCGACTGGAAACAGGCCGGTGCGCCGGCCGCCAAAGGGGAGTAGGCAGATGTTCGGAAGCAGCAAATCCAACCGTGAAGGCCAGCTGGTGGTGGATGCCCTGATCGGCAACCAGGTGGTGATCCGCGGTGATGTGGAATTCAGTGGGGGCCTGTATGTGGAAGGCCGCATCCATGGCAAGGTGATCGCCGCCGAGGGCGCCAGTGGCGCGACCCTGACGGTCGCCGAGCATGGCGTGATCGAGGGCGAGATCCGTGCCCAGGTGGTGGTCATCAGTGGCCGCCTGGACGGCGACGTGCATGCCACCGAGAAGGTCGAACTGACCCCGAGCGCACGGGTCAATGGCAACGTCCATTACCAGGTGGTGGAGATGAATGCGGGCGCCCAGCTGAACGGTCGCCTGATCCATGCCAGCGCCCCGATGGCCGCCCTGCCGGCTCCGGAAGGCGAAGAGGCCAATGGTGGCAAGGGTGACACCGCCGCACGCCGCAAGCTGGCCGAGGCGATGGCTTGAAAGCCATCGTCGGCACCCCCATGCTGACGGCATGAGCACGCTAGTCTCCCTGCCCGGCGCCACCCCGGTTGCCGCGCCCGATTACCAGTCGCTGGAGCGCCCGCTGAACTTCACCGAGTCGGCGGCCGCCAAGGTCAAATCCCTGATCCAGGAAGAGGGCAACCCCGACCTGGCCCTGCGCGTGTACATCGAAGGCGGTGGCTGTTCGGGCTTCCAGTACGGGTTCGAGTTCGACGAGAACCGTGCCGAGGACGACCTGGCGGTACAGACCAGCGGGGTGACCCTGCTGGTCGACCCGCTGAGCCTGCAGTACCTGATGGGCGCAGAGGTGGATTACACCGAGAGCCTGACCGGTGCGCAGTTCGTGATCCGCAACCCGAACGCGAAGACCACCTGCGGCTGCGGCAGCAGCTTCAGCATGTAAGAGCCCTGTGGCCAGGATGTGCCAACCAAGGTTGGCACCTGCCAGAGCGGATCCGTAGATCCACGCCATGCGTGGATGCTCTGTGCCCTCCAGCCCACAACAGCAGATTGCGCACAGCGCCGACCTTGCCACCCGCATCGATTGGCGGCACGCTTGCCGGATGCCCAATACTTCTTCGCCGCTTTCCGGTTTTGCCTTCGTTGGCGAACCGCTGGAGCGCGCCGATGCCCTGCGCGACGATGCCGATGCACTGGCGCGCCTGTGGCCGGGCGCGCGCATTCTCGTGCTCGATCAGGACGGCAGCGCCTTCACCGGCGATGAAGACCAGCCGCTGGCGCTGACCGGCGCCGACATCGGGGGTGGTCCCGGCTCCGCGATCTTCCTCGGCCTGCGCGGGGAACAAGCGTGGTTCTCGGTTGAAGCCGCCAGCGTCACCGTCACCGCACCACGTCGCCTCGACCTGCGCCAGGCTGCTCTGCTGTGGTCGATGGCCGATGCGACCGCCTTCAGCTATGCCCGCGGCATGTCCTACTGGCACTCGCGCACCCGCTTCTGCGGTGTGTGCGGCGGCGCCGTGGCGTTTGCCCGCGGCGGCTTCGTCGGTCGTTGCGCGCAGTGTTCCACCGAGCACTACCCGCGCGTCGACCCCGCCGTGATCGTCGCCGTGGAAAACCAGGGCCGGCTGCTGCTGGGCCGGCAGTCCAACTGGGCACCGCGGCGTTACTCGGTGCTGGCCGGCTTCGTCGAACCCGGCGAGACCTTCGAGCAGACCGTGGTGCGTGAAGTGCATGAGGAGAGCAAGGTGCGGGTGACCGCGTGCCAGTACCTCGGCTCGCAGCCGTGGCCGTTCCCGGGCGCGCTGATGATCGGCTTCCGTGCACAGGCGCAGGATGACCTGCCGACGGTGGATGGCGAGCTGGAAGACGCGCGCTGGTTCAGTGCCGACGAGGTGGGCGCGGCACTGGCACGCGATGTGGAGGACGATGGCCAGGGCATCCGCCTGTCGCCGCCGATCTCGATTTCGCGCGGCCTGATCGAACACTGGTACCGCCAGCAGAAGGGCTGAACCCGATCCTCTGCCGGTCCGGTCGTGGCAGCTGTATTGCCGCCACCTGAACACGGCCCGGGTTACAGTCCGGTTCACCGCTGAGGGCGCCGCTGCGACAGGTAAGGTAGCGGCGCCGCGCGTTCTGTTTCGTAGGGAGACCTGCCATGTTCACCACTCTGGCCGCCGTGCTGGTGGCACTGGCCCTGGGCCATGTTGCCCCGGCCGCTGCCGCCTCGCTGCGCCGTTTCGACGGCTTCCGGCGCTGGCTGGGCTGGCTGGACGCGCGCGGCGGCAAGGCCTGGCAGGGTCCGGCAGGCGTGGCCCTGGCATTGCTGCCGCCGCTGCTGCTGATGGCGCTGCTGGCGTGGCTGCTGCGCGGGGTGCTGTTCGGTCTGCCGTCGCTGTTGCTGGGCGTGGGCGTGCTGGCCTGGTGCTGGGGGCCACGCGACCTGGACCGCGATATCGAGGCCATCATCGATGCCGATGACGCGGCGACACGACAGGCGGCCGTGCGCAACCTGCAGTCGGCCGGGGGCAGCCTGCGCGAGGACGTGCCCTCGCTGGTCGAGGCGACCGTGCTCAATGCACTGCGGCGCTGGTTCGCGGTGCTGTTCTGGTTCCTGCTGCTGGGCCCGGCCGGTGCGCTGGGCTATCGCCTGCTGGCATTGATGGCGGAAAGCCCGATGCGTGCCCGCGTGCCGGTGGAGCCGCTGGCGCTGGCGCAGCGCCTGCTGGGCTGGATCGAATGGCCGGTGGCGCAGTTGATGGCGTTCTCGATGGCCCTGGTGGGCAACTTCGATACGGCGTGGAAGGCCTGGCGCCAGGCCCATGGTGAGCGCCTGGCCGGCAACATCGGGTTCCTGGGCGCGGTGGCGCGGGCCAGCGTCAACGCCGAGCTGCGCGAGGACGCGCACGATTACACCGAGGCGGGGCTGTTGCCGGTGTGGCAGCGGCTGCCGGACCTGCGTGATGCGATGAGCCTGGTGTGGCGGATGCTGCTGCTGTGGCTGGCGATCCTCGCCCTGCTGGTGATTGCAGGCTGGGTGACGTAGTGGTTTTTGCAGGGCTTGCAGCCCTGCACCTGCAGAGGCAACAGCAACAGCAACAGCAACAGCGGCTCTGGGTTGCTGAGGGTTGGGCGGGGCGGTGTGGGGCTGCAGGACACGCCGTAAACCCGTCCCTGGGGGCTCGATGGCGCCATCCATGGCGCCAACGGTCCTGCAGCCCCACACCGCCCCACCCCCGATGGTTTCCCGGTGGCGGTGGGTGACCTGCGATTGCGGGTAGGTGCCGACCTTGGTCGACACGGTAGATCCACGCCATGCGTGGATGCAGAGCGAAGCGATCCGCTTCCGCTTTTGATCTTCTCTTTCTTTTCCGTGGTGGACGCACACGGAAACTGTCCGTGGCCGGGCGCTTTTGCCTTCAGATACCGGCCCACCACGAGGGGCTGCGCCGTTGGCTGGAAACCTAGACCGGTGCCAGTGCAGTGAACGGTGCCCACGGCAGGTTGCGCAGCAGCGCATACCCGGGCAGCACCCAGAGCCAGAACACGGGATTGGCCAGTACCCGCATCAGCGGGTCGAGCGCGCGTGGGCGGATGCCGGCGATGTTCAGCAGCATCAGCAACAGGAACGGCAGGCTGATGACCAGCAGCGGGTTCATCGCCATCGCGCCGGGCAGGTCGAAGTGGACCAGGGAATACAGGCAGCGCGTGCTGCCACAGCCCGGGCAGTACAGGCCGGTCAGGGCGTAGAGCGGGCAGCTCGGCAACGGATTGCCGGCGACATACGGATTGACGTTGCGCAGGACCACCGTGGCACCCACGGCCAGGCCGGCGGAAACCAGCAGCGGTGCCCAGCGGGCGAGTCGGGAACGGATGGGAAGCGCGGACATGCAACAACGGATCCGGCGCAGGCGCCGGATCCGTCCAGGCGTATCAGTAGCCGCTGTTGCTCATCGCGCCCATGCCGCCGAGCACAACGAAGAACAGCACGTACAGCACGACCACGACGACCCAGGCGATGGCCGACCAGATGGCCCACTTCTTGGCCTTGGCAGCCGAATCCTGGGCGCCGGCGATGTCGCCAGCGGCCAGCTTGCCGTTGACCTGGGCGGCGTAGACGATCGACACGATGCCGGCCGGCAGGCAGCAGAACAGGGTGGTCAGGATCGCCCAGACCAGGTTGTTCGGGACCTGCGGAGTAGCGGTATTCATGGGTTCAAGCTCCTTGATGGGTGGTGGTGGTGAATCATTGGTCGGAAAGAGCGCCCAGTACGGCCAAGCCGCCGAACAGCCCGAACCACAACAGCAACAGGACTGGCAGGGCCACGGCCGAAGCCACCGCCCACCAGCCCGCCTTGCGCGACGCGCTGTAGGCCCCCGGCAGGTCGCCGGCCGCGCGGCGGCCATCGACCTGGGAGGCATAGACGATCGACACCACGCCCAACGGCAGGCAGCAGAACAGCGTCGTCAGGATCGCCCAGACCAGATGGTTGGGGATGTAGACCGGACGGCTGAGCGGTGGTGGTTGATTCAAAGCGAGACTCCATTCCTTGGTGGCCGGCCGTGATGTATCGACCGGACCTCCCCCCTGTGGGTGCGTAATCTACCGCAACCGACGTTGCATGTATGCGTTTACAGTCACGACATGTCGCGTACGCCACTGGACGGTGACGTATGTGGGGGAGGTCGCCGGGCCCGACTGGCGGGCCGGTACCGTCAGGCGTGATCGCCGCGCAAGGCCCGCACCTGGGCCTCCAACACCGGTGCGCTGGTGCTGTGGCCATCCACGGCCGGTGCGGCCACCACCTCGACGGTGGCACGGAAACGGCGTGGCACGCGCATCCGGCCAAGGCGGCTGTCGCGACGGCTCCACATGCTCGACCACATGCCGCGCAGCGCCATCGGCACCACCGGCACCGGCCGCCGTTCGAGGATCTTCTCGACGCCGGACTTGAACGGCGCCATCGCACCATCCTTGGTCAACGCACCTTCGGGGAAGATGCAGACAAGCTCGCCTTCGGCCAGCGCGGCGTCTATGTCATCGAACGCGCGCTGCATCAGCGCCGGGTCTTCGCGCGCGCCGGCAATCGGGATCGCCTTGGCGGTGCGGAAGATCCAGCGCATCACCGGGATGTTGAAGATCCTGTAGTACATGACGAAGCGCACCGGGCGCGGAATCGTCGCCGACAGGATCAGCGCGTCCATGTAGCTGACATGGTTGCAGACCAGCAGCGCGGCGCCTTCGTCGGGCACGTTCGCTTCGATGCCGTGCGGGCGCAGCCGGTACAGGGTGCGCACCATCAGCCAGCTGAGGAAGCGCATCAGGAATTCGGGGACGATGGTGAAGATGTAGATCGCCACCAGCGCGTTGGCGATGGCCAGCGCCAGGAACTGCTGCGGAATGGTCCAGTGCAGCAGCTTGTGCGCGGCCAGCGACAGCAGGGCCGCGCCCACGATGAAGCCGGAATTCTGGATGTTCAGCGCGGCGAACACACGCGACATCTGCGCTTTCGGCGTGCGGCTCTGGATCAGCGCGAACAGTGGCACCACGAAGATGCCGGTGAACAGGCCGATGCCGACCAGGTCGATGACGATGCGGATGCTGCCCGGCTGCTGCAGGAACGTGCCGATGGTCAGTCCGTGCACCGTTGCTTCGCCACTGCGGGCGAAGTACAGGTCGAGCAGGAACGCGGTCATGCCGAACGCACCCAGCGGCACCAGGCCGATTTCCACCGTGCGTGCCGACAGCTTCTCGCACAGCAGCGAGCCAACGCCGGTGCCGACCGAGAACAGGGCCAGTGCGAACAAATACAGTTTGGGTTCGCCGCCGAGGTTGGCCAACGCGTAGTTGGGCAGCTGCGAGGTCAGCACGGTGCCGACGAACCAGAACCAGGACACCCCGAGGATGGCGTTGCGCACCGCCTTCTGCTGCCGTGCCATGCGCAGCACAACCCGCGACTCCGGCAGGGGGTTCCAGTTGATCTTCAGGTTCGGATCGCCGGCGTCGACCTTGGGGATCAGGCGCGCGGCGATGTTGCCGCAGATGGCCAGAGCGATCACCGCTGTGGCTGCCACGATCGGACCGTGGCTGCCCGCAAGCAGGAACACCGAGCCGCCGATGATCATGCCGGACAGGATTGAGATCGAAGTACCCATCTCGACCAGGCCGTTGCCGCCGGTCAGTTCCTCGGGTTTCAGCACCGAGGGCAGTACCGAGTACTTCACCGGGCCGAACAGGGTCGACTGCATGCCGGTACAGAACAGCGCGACCAGCAGGAACGGCAGGTTCTCGGTGATGAAACCGACAGCCGCCATCGACATGATCACGATCTCCATGGTGGTGGTGATCACGATCAGCCGCGATTTTTCCAGTTTGTCGGCGATCTGCCCGGCCAGCGCCGAGAACAGGAAGTACGGCAGGATGAAGATGGCTGGCGCCAGCGTGGTGTAAAGCGAACGCTGCTCCTCCGAAACGCCCAGATAGAACAACAGGCCGATGATCGCCTGCCGGTACACGTTGTCGTTGAACGCCCCGAGCGCCTGGACGACGAAGAACGGCAGGAAACGGCGCTGGCGCAGCAGGGCGAACTGGTTGTGACCGGACATGGAGCCTCCTTGACCGGCGCAGCCTAGCATTCCTGCCTATCCGCTGTGGGTGCGGACCTGTGGGTGCGGACCGTTGGTCCGCACACTTTGAAAGATCTCAGACGATATCGTCGACCACGCCGCCATCCACGCGCAGTGCCGCACCGGAGGTGGCGGAGGCCTGCGGCGAGGCCAGGTACACCACCATGTTGGCCACTTCCTCGACCGTGGCGGTGCGCTGGATCACCGAAGACGGCCGGTGTGCCATCACGAACTCGCGGCCGATCTGCTCCAGTGGCTTGCCACTGCGCTGGCGTTCATCTTCGAACATCGCCGCGAAGCCGTCGGACAGGGTCGGGCCGGGCAGCACCGCGTTGACGGTGACGCCACTGCCGGCCACGCGCTTGGCCAGGCCGCGCGACAGCGACAGCTGCGCGGTCTTGCTGACCCCGTAATGGATCATGTCGACCGGAATGTTGCGTGCCGATTCGGAGGAGATGAACAACACGCGGCCCCAACCGGCTGCCACCATCGCCGGCAGCAACGCACGCGACAGGCGCACGCCGGACATCACGTTGGTCTGCCAGTAGCGCTCCCAGGTGGCGTCTTCGGTCTCGAAGAAGTCCTCGGGGCCGAAAATGCCGGCGTTGTTGACCAGGATGTCGACCTTGGGCAGTCCCGCCAGCAGCGTGTCGACGCCGGCGGCGTCGGAGAGGTCGGCGGCGAGGCCGATCACCTCGGCACCCGGAACGGCGGCGAGCAGGCGCTGGCGGGCGCGTTCGACGCTGTCGGTGCTGCGGCCGTTGAGAATGACCCGCGCACCCGCTGTGGCCAGGCCCTGGGCGATCGCCAGGCCGATGCCGGCGGTGGAGGCGGTGACCAGCGCGGTACGGCCGGCGAGTTCGATCTTCATGGGGGAGTCCAGGACCAGGGGATCACCCAGTATCCGCGCGGAAACGTGATCGGGATGCATCGCAAGGCGCAACACACGGTTGCACACGGTGCAGTAGATCCACGCCACGCGTGGATGGGATGTCCGACCAGCGATGAGGGATCAGGTCAGGCTGGTTACCGCCTCATTCGCCGCCGCCCGCACCTTCGGCAGCATCCGCAGCACCAGCGCCATCTGCGTGCGGATCAGCTGCAGCTTCGGCGGCATCGCCTCACCGATCTGCTCCAGCTCGGCGGCCACCGCGCGGTCGGCGTCATTGTCGTCCTCGCTGACCGGCTGCCGTGCGGCCAGGGCCGAGGACAGCTGCTGCAGCGCCTTTCGCACGCGCTCACCGGCGGCCAGCGCCAGCGGATCACCGGCGTAACTGTCCACCTGGTCGCGGTGCGCACCCAGCGCCGAGAGATGGCCGAGCAGCATGTTGGACAACGCCAGGAAATGGAAACCGGCATCGAGGTTGCGGCGCACGTGGCCCGGTTCGCGCAGCATGTTCGACAGCGCGGTGGACAGCGCGGCATCGGCGTTGTGCATGTCGCGGCGGGCGATGCGGTAGGCAAGGTCATCGCGCATGCCGCTGCGGTACTGGCCCAGTACCGAATCCAGGTAGCGTGCGGCGGTGTCCAGCACGCGCGCCAGCACGAGGTGCAGCTGGCGGCCCTGCCAGTCGGGCAGGATCAGGAACGCGGCGGCGGCGGCAATCGCGCAGCCCAGCAGCGTATCGACCATGCGCGGCACGATCAGCACGAAGCCATCGCCGATCAGGTTGAAGCAGGTCAGGGCCATCACCGTGATCGCCGCCGATGCCACCAGGTAGCGGTCGGTGCGGGTGAAGAAGAACAACAGCGCCGACAGCAGCGCGATCAGCAGCTGCACGTGCAGCTGCGGGAACAGCTGCAGCAGCGCCCAGGTCAGCACCAGGCCGGCCACGGTGCCGACGATGCGTTGCGCCAGGCGCTGGCGGGTGGCACCGAAGTTGGGGCGGCATACGAACACGATGGTCAGCAGCACCCATGAGCCGTTCTGGGCATTGAACAGGCGGATCGCCGCGAAACCGGCGATCAGTGCCAATGCCATGCGCAGGCCGTGGCGGAACAGGACCGAACCGGGCGTGAGCTGCTGGCGCACGCGCACGCCCATCTCGCGAAGGGTGTGCGGGTTGCTGTCGCGCAGGCGGGTATCGACGTTGTCCAGGCTGGCCTCGGAACGCTCCGCATCCAGCAGGCGGCGCTCGATGCTGCGCAGGTTGTGCACGAGCAGGTCGAGCGAGCCGAGCAGTCGCTGCCACTGCGGCCGCTGCTGGTCGCGCAGATAGGCCAGCGCATCGGCCAGATCGCGTCCGGCCTGCTGGTTGCTTTCGCCATACACGAATGGACGGCGCAGGCGGATCGCCCCGCCCAGCCGCGCGCAGGCCTGCCCCTGCAGGTCGAGCAGGCGCTGGCAGCGGTACAGCACATCGCTATGGAAGAAAGCATCGACCAGCGCACCGTACGGGTAGTGCGAGGAACTGGCGCGCTCGTGGAAATCCTGTGCCATGTAATAGAGGCGCAGGTACAGGCCGGAGTTCACGCCTGGCCGCCCGGAACGGCCGAAGCGGGCGAGGATCGCGGTCTTGGCCTCGTTCAACGCACCGACCACGCGCCGGTTCTGCTCGGCCAGGTCGAGCTGGCGACGTTGCAGGTCGGCCTCGCGCACCGGCTCGAACAGTGTTGCCTTCAACTGCAGGTAGCGGCCCAGTTCAACGTACAGGCGCGCCACGCGTTCGCGGACCGGACGGTTGGCGAACAGCGCGGTCCACAGGATCGACAGCAGGCCGTACCAGACCGCACCGGCCAGCAGGTGGCTGACCGCGTCCAGCGCGCTGTGCAGGTCGCTGGCACCGTGTTGTTCCAGGCCGATCATGGTGTAGATCGCCAGCGTTACCGTGGCCTGGGCGATCGACGCGTAGCGTTCGCCGAGCGCACCCAGCAGGGTCAGCCCGAACGTGGACAGCGCCAGCGCCCCGATGAAGATCCATGGCCAGGGGAACAGCCAAATCACCGACGCGGCGGCAAGGCAGAAGCACAGCAGCGACAGCAGTACCGCCTTGGTACGTCCCCACCAGTTGTCATCGGTCTCGGCGATGGCGCTGGCGATGATGCCGAGGAACACGCCGGGCAGGGCGGTGAGCGCATCCAGTTGCCAGCACACGGCAAGCGCTGCGGTCAGGGCGATGAACACGCGCAGGCCGTAGCTGGCCTTTTCGTGGGCCCACAGGCGGCTGAGGCGGGATTCGCGGGCGGACATGCAGGCTCGGTGGAAGGGTCTCCCACCATTATTGCGGGCTGCGCGTGAAATATGGAGTGCGGACCAACGGACCGCACCCCCGGCGGTGCCGGGCCTTACATGTCGAACCGCACGCTCACCGCGAACGTACGCGGCAGGCCGACGCCGGCGTTGGACCAGTATTTCCGGTTGGCCAGGTTCTCGACGCTGGCGCGCACGGTCACCGGGTGGCCGGAGGCGAGCAGGCGATAGCCGATGCCTGCATTGACCAGCGTGTAGTCGGGCAGCTTCAGGGTGTTGTCGGCGTCGTACCAGACATCGCCGTAATAGCGCACGGCGGCGTAGGTCTCCAGCCCATCCACCCATGGCAGCTGGTAGGTGGCATGCAGTACTCCGCTCCAGCGCGCAGCACCTGCGGTGCGCTTGCCTTCCTGCGAGGCGCTGCCCGGAGACAACTTGTCGTAGGTCGGGTCCAGCCAGGTCACGCCGCCCCCCACCGTCAGCGCGTCTGTCACGTGCAGGTCGCCATTGGCTTCGATGCCTTCGTACAGCGTGATGCCGTCCTGCACCAGGCGAGGCAGGCTGCCGGCGATCAGCTGGTCGATGTTGGCGCCACGTTCCAGCCGGAACGCCGCCAGATTCGCATTCCAGCGTGCCGCGTCGACCTTCGCGCCGATCTCGTACTGCTTGCTGATGGTCGGGTCGAGCACGTCGCCGGCGTTGGCGTAGCTGTTGCCCACGCGGCTGCCCGCTTCCAGCGATTCGATGTAGCTGGCGTAGAGTGTGACCGCCTCGCTGGGCTTGAACATCACGGCGTAGGTCGGTGTGACCGGGTAGGTGTGGTAGCGGCCCTTGGTCTCGTAGTCGTTGTAGCGCCAGCCCGCCAGGACCGACCAGCCGCTGCCGAGATCGACGGTATCGCTCGCGAACACCGCCTGCTGCACGGTCTCGTCGCCGCGGGTCATCGCCCGTAAACCCACGGCGTCATGGCGGATCGCGTGGCGCTGGTACAGGTTGGCGCGGCCGATCAGGCTCCATTCGTAGGGGCGGTCCCAGCCCAGCCCGGTCTGGTGGCTGATGCCCGCCACCACCTGATGCTGCAGGGGGCCGGTGCGGAAGCTGCCCTGCAGCATCGCCTGGGCCAGCTTCCACTCACTCTTGCCACCCAGTTCGTAGACGTTGACGTCGTAGTCGCCGTTGGGATTGTCGATGTAGGCGAAGATCTTGTTGACGTCATTCCACGAGGTGGTGACGCCGTAACTCAGGCTGGCTTTCCAGTTGCTGTTGATCTGCCAGTTCAAGCCGGTCGACAGCAGGCTGGATCGGGTGTCGTAGTAGGTGCCGGGTACGCTGTTGTCGGTATCCCCGGCAATCGGTCGCGGCAGCGATGTCAGGCCACGGAAGTAGTACTGCGGCGACTCTTCGCGCAGATCGCGTGACTGGAACACGCCGTCGAAGGTCCAGGTCAGTACATCGCTCAGGCGCGCATCCAGCGACAGTGCGCCAACCTTGCGATCGACGTGCCCACCATTGAAGGTCTCGCCCTTTTCCTGGAAGGCGTTGAAACGGTAGCCGAACATCTGCTCGTTGCCGAAACGTCCGCCAACGTCGATGCCGCCGCTGACGATGCCCTGTTCACGCCAGCCCAGCTGGGCGGAGAAGGTGGGCGTGTCCGTCGGCTTCCTGGTGATGTAGTTGACGATGCCGCCGGGTGCACCGAACCCGTACAGGAAACCGCCCGGGCCTTTCAGCAGATCGACCTGTTCCATCACTTCCAGCGGCCATTCGGTACCCCAGGAAGAGACCTGCAGGCCATTGACGCGATAGCTGTCGAAATTCAGTTCGATACCGCGATTGCGGATGGGCGAGCTCCAGCCGCTGGCGTAGGCGCTGACCTGGGTGGTGACCGAGGGGTCGAGCAGGAAGGCTTCGCCCAGCGAGACCACCTGGCGCTGCTCGATCTGCTCGCGGCCAACAGCGGTGATCGCAAACGGAGTGTCGCGCAGGGCGCGGTCGCCCAGTGCGCCGGCGTCGGTATGGGTGCGTTCGGCGGTGACCTTCACCGCATCCAGATCGATGGCGTTACGGCTGACGGCCGGCGCTTCGGCATGGGCAGCGCAGGCGGCGGACAGGGCGGAGGCCAGCAGGGCCAGGCGGGGGAGACGGGAAGGCAGCATCGATGGTGGTCCTCGACGGACGGCCACAGGCCATCCGCCCACGGGTGGGGGAAGGGGCAGTGGCTGGGATCACGCAGGCTGGCCGGAGATGGCAGCGGGGCGCCGCGAAGGGGCGCAGGACCATGGCTGGATGAGAATTGTTCTCTTTTCGTTACGGCACGTCAAATCCAAAGCGGCGTGCGGACCAACGGTCCGCACCCACCAGAGGCAGGTGTTGCACTAGATCCACGCCGTGCGTGGATGGGCCCTTCTACGCCCGCTGCGCGCGCTTGAGCAGCTTCGCTTCGCGCCTGCGCGCGCGACGTGCCCGCCAGCGCTCGGCCAGGCAGGAGAAGATCACGTACAGCGCCGGGGTGCTGAGCAGGGTCAGGCTCTGCGAGAACAGCAGGCCGCCGATCATCGCGATACCCAGCGGACGACGCAGCTCGGACCCTTCGCCCAGGCCGATCGCCAGCGGAACCGCCGCCAGGATCGCCACCATCGTGGTCATCATGATCGGACGGAAGCGTACGATGCTGGCCTCGCGTGCCGCCTCGCGCGGTGCCAGCCCATGCTCGCGCTGCGCCACCAGCGCGAAGTCGATCATCATGATCGCGTTCTTCTTGACGATGCCGATCAACAGCACCAGCGCGATCATCGAGATCACCGACAGTTCGGTGTTGGTGCCGAACAACGCCAGCAGCGCACCCACGCCCGCCGCCGGCAGCGTGGACAGGATGGTGACCGGATGGATCAGGCTCTCGTAGAGCATGCCCAGCACCAGGTACACGGTCAGGATCGCGGCAAACACCAGGATCAGCATGTCGCTGGGATCGGAGTTGAACCCGAACCCCGCATCATCGGCCAGGCGGATGTCGCCGGGCATGCGCATGCCGGCCACGGTGGCGTCGATGATCGCCTTGGCTTCGCCCATGCTCACGTTCGGCGCCAGGTTGTAGCTGAGGTCCATCGTCGTGTACTGGTTCTCATGGGTGATCTGCGAAGGCGCCAGCCCCGGCACCTGCTTGGCCACCGCAGTGAGCGGCACCATGTCGCCGTTGCGCGCACGCACGTGCACCTCGTCGAGCGCCGCCGGCGTAGCGGTCTGCGAAGGCAGGGCGTTGACCACCACGCTGTACTGGTTGATGTCTGAATAGATGGTCGAGATCTGGCGCTGGCCGAACGCGCCGTACAGGGCGCCGTCGATGGCGCCGACCGAAACACCCAGGCGGGCTGCCTTGGCACGGTCGATCTCGATGTTCTGGCGCAGGCCGGCATTGTCCACGTCGGTGCCGACGTCGCGCAGCTTCGGGTTCTTCTTCAGCTCCGCCTGCAGTTTGGGCAGCCATTCCTGCAGTGACGCCAGGTCATTGCCCTGCAGCGAGATGCGGTACTGCGCGCCCTGGCTGGAGCCACCGCCATCGTTGCTGGGCAGATCCTGGATCGCGCGCAGGCGCAGTTGCAGGTCGGGGTAGCGGTCGGCCTTCGCACTCAGACGCGCCAGGACATGCGCGGTGGTTTCGCGGCGGCCTTCCTTTCGCGACTTCAGCTCGACGTTGAACTGTGCGCTGGAGCCCTGGCGGCCGCTGCCCAGGCGCACGCCCACGGTCTTCACCGCCGGGTCGGCCATCAGCATGTCGGTGATGCGGCGCTGGCGGCTGACCATGTCCTCGAAGGAGACCGTAGCGCTGGAGTTGGCGCGGCCCCAGATCAGGCCGGTGTCCTGCGGCGGGAACGCGCCCTTCTTCACTGCACCGAACAGGAAGATGGTTGCACCGATCAGCAGCAGCGGTGTCAGCGACAGCAGCAGCGCATGGCGCAGCGAGAAGTCCAGGAACACGGTGTAGATGCGCAGCATGCGCTCGTGGCCGGCGTCCAGCCAGCGGCCGAAGCGTGACGGCGGCGCCGTGTGGTCGTGGGCGCTGAGGAAGCGGCTGCACAGCGCCGGGGTCAGCGTCAGCGAGACGATCATCGAGACCACGATCGCTGCCACCAGGGTGACGGTGAACTCGCGGAAGAACGCGCCCATCATGCCGCTGGCGAACAGCAGCGGAATGAACACCGCCACCAGCGAGGCAGTGATCGAGACGATGGTGAAGCCGATCTCGCGCGCGCCGGTCAGTGCCGCCTGCATCCGCGGCATGCCTTCGTCGAGGTGACGCATGATGTTCTCGATCACCACGATCGCATCGTCGACCACGAAGCCGATCGCGATCACCAGCGCCAGCAGGCTCAGGTTGTTCAGGGTGAAGCCCATCACGTACATCACCAGCGCGGCACCGGCCAGCGACAGCGGCACGGTTACGGCGGCGATCAGCGTCGGCGCCAGCCGGCGCAGGAACAGCGCCATGGTCAGCACCACCATTGCCAGGCTGATCAGCAGGGTGATCTGCACTTCATGCAGCGACGAGCGGATGGTCGGTGTACGGTCGAAGTACGGCGTCATCGTGGTGCCGGGCTGCAGGTAGTCGCGCAGCGCGGGAATCTGCGCCTTCACCCGGTCCACGGTTTCCACGATGTTGGCGCCGGCGCGGGTGAACACGTACATCACCACGGCGGGTTTGTGGTCGAACCACGCGGCCTGGTAGGCATCCTGCTGGCCGTCGTAGACGTTGGCGATGTCCTTCAGGCGGATCACCCGGCCATCGCCCTGGGTCTTCACCACCAGGTCGGCGAAGTCGGCCGCACGCGCGACCGAATCGTTGGCGATGATCGCGGTGGTGGTATTTCCATCGCTGAGGAAGCCGGTGGGCGAGGTCACGTTGGCCGCGCGTACGGCGTTGCGCAGATCATCGGCAGTCAGGCCCAGCGCGTTCATCAGGCGCAGGTTGACGTCCACGCGTACCGCCGGCGTCGAAGCACCGGCAATGTCGACCGAGGCAACGCCGCTGATCTGGCGGATGCGCTGCGCCAGCAGCGAGTCGGCGACGTTGTACAGCTCATCGGCCGACTGCGTCTGCGAGGTCAGTGCGATGGCGATGACCGGGTCGTCGTTCGGGTTCGCCTTCTGGTACATCGGCGATCCCATGCCCGAGGGCAGGTCGGCCTGTGCCGAGTTGATCGCGGTCTGTACGTCCAGCGCGGCCGAATCGATGTCGTGGCCGCTCTGGAAGATCATGAACACCAACGAGCTGCCTTCCGAGCTCGACGAGCGCATGCGGTCGATGCCCGGCAGCTGGCCGAGATGGCGTTCCAGCGGCGCGGTGACCGTGGAAGCCATGGTTGCCGCATCGGCACCAGATTGGCTGGCGTGCACGAAGATCACCGGAATCTCGATGTTCGGCAGTGCCGACACGCCCAGGCGCAGGTAGCAGATCAGGCCGACCATGAACAGGCCGATGGCCAGCAGCGCGGTGCCGATCGGGCGGCGGATGAAGGGGCCGGACAGGTTCATCGTGCGGCCCCCCGCGGCAGCGGGGCGTGGATCATGCCTGCGGCTCCTGCAGCGATCCGTCGCGCAGTGCGCGCTGCTCGCGGCGGCGGGCAAGCCATTCGGAGAAGCGCTCCATGTACAGGTAGATCACCGGCGTGGTGTACAGGGTCACCAGCTGCGACAGCAGCAGGCCGCCGACGATGGCGATGCCCAGCGGGCGGCGCAGCTCCGAGCCGATGCCGGTGCCCAGCGCCAGCGGCAGCGCGCCGAGCATTGCCGCGGCGGTGGTCATCATGATCGGACGGAAGCGCAGCAGGCAGGCCCGGCGGATCGCTTCATGCGCATTGGCACCGGCGCGGCGCGCCTCGATCGCGAAGTCCACCATCATGATGCCGTTCTTCTTGACGATGCCGATCAGCAGCACGATGCCTACGATGCCATCCACCGACAGGCTCAGCCCGCACAGCATCAGCGCCAGCAGCGCGCCGACACCGGCCGGCGGCAGCGTGGAGATGATCGTGATCGGGTGGATGTAGCTCTCGTAGAGCACGCCCAGCACGATGTAGATCACCACCAGCGAGGCCAGCAGCAGCCACACCACATCGGTCTGGCTGCCGGTGAATTCGGCGGCCTTGCCGATGAATTCGGCATGCAGGTGTGCCGGCATGTCCAGGCTGTCCTTGGTCTCCTGGATCGCACGCACGGCGTCGGACAGCGAATAGCCTGGCGCCACGTTGAACGAGACCGTCACCGCTGGCAGCTGCTGCTGGTGGCTGACCACCAGCGGCGCACTGCTGACCTTGCCTTCGGCCAGTGCCGAGAGCGGAATGATGCTGCCGGCGCCGACGGTGATGCCGGTGTTCTGCGCGCCGATGCCGGTAGCCGTCGATGAATTCGACGAGGTGACCTGGCCGAAGCTGGTGGCATTGGTACCGGTCAGCGCACCGGCACCATTGGAGGCAACGGCCAGCTGTTCCATCAGCGCGGTGCTGGTGCGGAACTCCGGCGCCACTTCCAGTACAACCCGATACTGGTTGAGTTCGGTGAAGATGGTCGAGATCTGGCGCTGGCCGAACGCATCGTAGAGCGTGTCGTCGATGGTCTGCATCGGCACGCCCAGCACGCTGGCCTTGTCGCGGTCGATGTTCAGCTCGAGGGCGCGGCCCTGGTTGGACAGGTTGTTGTCGACGTCAGCCAGTTCCGGGCGCTTGCGCAGCGCTTCGGTCAGGCGTGTGGCCTGGGTGGCCACCGTCGCCGGATCGACGTCCGACAACGAGTACTGGTACTCGGTGGCGGCCACGCGGGTGTCCAGGGTTACGTCCTGTACCGGCTTCAGGTACAGCGCCACGCCCGGAATACCGGCCACCGCCTTCTGCAGGCGCGGCAGGATCTCATCCAGGCCATCGCGCTCGCCGCGTTCCTTCAGCACGATCGACAGCTGGCCCTGGTTGAGCGTGGGATTCATGCTGCCCGCGCCAATGAAGGCCGACACGCCGGTCACATCCGGATCCTGGCGCAGCGCTTCGGCGACCTGCCTGGTGCGCTGCTCCATCTGCGGGAAGGCGATGTTCTGGTCGGCCTGCACCACGCCGGTGATCAGGCCGGTGTCCTGTTCGGGCAGCAGGCCCTTGGGAATCAGCACGTACAGCAGCACGGTCAGCACCAGTGCGCCGCCGGCCACGGCCAGGGTCAGGCGCTGGTGGCCCAGCACCCAGTCCAGGCTGCGCTCGTACAGGCCGACGGTGCGCGTCCACAGGTTCTGCGTGCCGGCCGCGGCCGCACGCTCATGCGCATCCTCGCCCTCGGGCAGGGCGTCGGGCTTGAGCAGGTAGGCGCACATCATCGGGGTCAGCGTCAGCGAGATCAGCATCGACAGCACGACGGCGATGCTCAGCACCCACGCGAACTCATGGAACAGGCGGCCGGTGACGCCGGGCATCAGCAGCAGCGGCAGGAACACTGCCACCAGCGACACGGTCAGCGACAGCACAGTGAAGCCGATCTGGCGCGCACCGATCTCGGCCGCTTCCTTGCCACTCTTGCCCTGCTCGATGTAACGCACGATGTTCTCGATCATCACGATCGCATCGTCGACCACGAAGCCGGTGGCCACCACCAGCGCCATCAGCGAGAGGTTGTCCAGCGACATGCCGGTGAAGGCCATCACCGCGAAAGTGCCCGCCAATGACAGTGGCACGGCCACCGAGGGAATGATCGTGGCCCACAGTCGGCGCAGGAACACGAAGATCACTGCGACCACCAGGCCGATGGTGAGGATCAGGGTGAACTGCACTTCATGCACCGAGGCGCGGATGGTCTCGGTACGGTCGTTGAAGATCTCCAGGTGCACGTCGGCTGGCAGCACGCCCTGCAGCTGCGGCAGGATCGCGCGGATGCGCTCGACGGTCTGCACGATGTTGGCGCCGGGCTGGCGCCGCACTTCCAGCAGCACCGCCGGCTTGCCATCGGCCCAAGCGGCCAGCTGGTCGTTCTCCACGCCATCAACCACTTCGGCCACGTCGGACAAACGCACCGGACGGCCGTTCTTGTAGCTGATGATGGTGTCGCGGTACTCGGCGGCACTGGTGAGCTGGTCGTTGGTACCGATGCTGTAGGACTGGGTCTTGCCGTTCAGTGAACCCTTGGGTGCATTGACGTTGGCCTGGGTCAGCGCGCTGCGCAGCTCTTCCAGGGTCAGGCCCATGTTCGACAGCTGCGCCGGATTGACCTGGATGCGCACGGCCGGACGCACGTTGCCGGCGATCGAGACCAGGCCCACGCCCTGTACCTGCGACAGGCGCTGGGCGAGGATCGAGTCGGCGTAGTTGTTGACGTCGCGCAGCGGCCGCGTATCGGAGGTCAGCTTGAGGGTGACGATGGCCGCGTCGGCCGGGTTCACCCGGTTGTAGACCGGCTGGTAGGGCAGCGACGAGGGCAGGGTGGCCTGGCGTATCGCCGCCTGTACGTCCTGCGCGGCGATGTCGATGTTCCGGTCCATCGAGAACTGCAGGATGATCGTGGACAACCCGGCCGACGAGTCGGAGGTCATCAGCTCCAGCCCGGAGATCTGACCGAACTGGCGCTCCAGCGGCGTGGTGACCAGCGAGGCCATGGTGGTGGCGTTGGCGCCAGGGTACTGGGTGGTGACCACCAGGCTGGGCGCATCGATTTCCGGCAGCGCCGACACCGGCAGCTTGCGGTAACCGAGGATGCCCAGCAGCAACAGGCCCGCCATCAACAGCGAGGTGGCGATGGGGCGGCGGATGAAGATCGTCGAAAAGCCCACGGACTGATCCTTGCTGGCACTTCAATGGCAGCGCCGGCAGGCATGCCGGCGCGGGAAGGTCAGTAGCCTGCGCTCAGCGCGGGCCACCACCGCGACGGCCACCGCCGCCGTTCTTCTGCTCGGCGGCCTTCAGTTCGGCCTCGGTCGGTGCGACCGGGGTCTCGCCCGGCTTCAGCGCGGTGACCTTGCTGCCCGGCTTCAGGCGGAACTGGCCTTCGCTGACCACGCGCTCGCCGCCCTTCAGGCCTTCGGCGATCTGCACCTGGCTGTCGCCCACTTCCACGCCGCTGCGCACGGTCTGCATCTTCACCGTGTTGTCGCCCTGCACGACATAGACGTACTCGCCATCCGGCCCGCGCAGCACCGCCTGGGTCGGAATGACCACGCCGCCGGCAATCGTGCGCAGCTGCATGCGCACGTTGACGAACTGGCCCGGCCACAGGCCGTTGTCGGTGTTGTCGAAGATCGCGCGTGCCTTGAACGTGCCGCTGTCGGCACTGATCAGGTTGTCGACCACGTCCAGCTTGCCGTCACCGGACAGCACGTGCGAATCGGCGCGGTCCAGCGCTGCCACCGGCACCGCACCGGCGGCCTGTGCCTGGCGCACGTCGCCGAGCTGGCGCTCGGGCAGGTTGAACAGCACGTGGATCGGATGGATCTGGGTCAGGGTGACCAGCGCGGTGCCGGCGTTGACCACGTTGCCGGCGTCGACCGCACGGATGCCGGCGATGCCGGTGATCGGCGCGGTGACCTTGGTGTACTGCAGCTGCACCTGCGCCGAGCGCATGCTGGCCTCGTTCGCCGCGACTGCGCTTTCGTACTGTGCCACTTGGTTTCGCTGTGTATCCAGATCGGTCTTGGCGACGAACTGGCGATACTCCGGCGCGTTCGAGCGCTGGTAGTTGGAACGCGCGGTGGCCAGCAGCGCCTCGTTCTGGCGCTTGGATGCCACCGCCTGGTCATAGCTGGCCTGGGCGGTGCGCGGGTCGATCACCGCCAGCACATCGCCCTTCTTCACTTCCTGGCCTTCGCGGAAGTTCAGGCTCATCAGCTGTCCGCCCACCTGCGGGCTGACGGTGACGGTGTTCATTGCCGTCACCGTGCCCAGCGCGCTGGCATAGACCGGCACGTCCTGGCGTGCCGCATCCACCACGGTGACCGGCACCGGGCCGGCATCCGGGTCTTCACCGCCCTGGCGCGCAGCTGCTGCCGCGCCACCGGCCTTTTCCTTGCCCCCGCCAAGTACGCGCAGGCCGACCACGGCCAGCACCAGTACCGCCACGACCAGCAGCACGATCTTCCAAACACGTGACATTCAAGGACTCCAAGAGGGCTGGACGGGGCGCGGCCCCGGTTGGCAATGCGCAAAGCATACCTGCGCCACATCACGTTTCCTGCATGACGGATGGGACGGGCGCTATGACCGGATCTGGCCGCGGAGGTTCCCGTGGCGGCGGCGTTGCCCTACATTCAGCTGGAACCCCCTTTGCCGTGGAGATTGCGATGCGCCGTTCGCTGCTGCTGTCCGCCCTGCTGCTGGCCCTGCCGGTCCTTGCCCATGCCCAGGACGGGCAACGCCCCGAAGTGACCGCCGCCGCCCAGCGCCTGCAGGCCAAGGTGGTCGAATGGCGCCGTGACTTCCATCAGCACCCGGAGCTGTCCAACCGCGAGGTGCGAACCTCGGCCGAGGTCGCCAAGCGCCTGCGTGCGATGGGCCTGAAGCCGAAGACCGGCATCGCCCACCACGGCGTGGTGGCGATCATCGAAGGCGGCAAGCCCGGCCCGAAGATCGCCCTGCGCGCGGACATGGACGCGCTGCCGGTGACCGAACAGACCGGCCTGCCGTTCGCCTCCAAGGCCACCGACCAGTACCGCGGGCAGACCGTGGGCGTGATGCATGCCTGCGGCCATGACGCGCACACCGCCACCCTGCTGGGCGTGGCCGAAGCATTGGTGGCGATGAAGAAGGACCTGCCGGGCCAGGTGATGCTGATCTTCCAGCCGGCCGAGGAAGGTGCACCGCCGCCGGAAGAGGGCGGTGCCGCACTGATGATGAAGGAAGGCCTGTTCGCCGACTTCAAGCCGGAGGCGGTATTCG
This sequence comes from Stenotrophomonas sp. 22692, assembly GCF_052045015.1. Classification (NCBI taxonomy): domain Bacteria; kingdom Pseudomonadati; phylum Pseudomonadota; class Gammaproteobacteria; order Lysobacterales; family Lysobacteraceae; genus Stenotrophomonas; species Stenotrophomonas sp. 22692. Next base: position 1,143 of record NZ_JBQEMR010000015.1, on the reverse strand, counting down.
GCCTGCACGTGTTCTCCAGTGTGCAGGCCGGACAGATCGCGGTGCGCGGTGGCCCGCTGATGGCGGCCTCGGACCGTTTCGGCATCAAGGTGATCGGCCGCCAGACGCACGGCTCGGCGCCGTGGAACGGGGTTGATCCGATCGTCGCCACCGCCGACCTGGTGGGGACCGCGCAGACCATCGTCAGCCGCCGCGCCAACCTGTCCAAGCAGCCTGCCGTGCTGACCTTCGGCGCGATCAACGGCGGCATCCGCTACAACATCATTCCCGACGAAGTGGAGATGGTCGGCACCATCCGCACCTTCGACGAAGGCATGCGCCAGCAGATCTTCGCCGATCTGCGCAACGTGGCCGAACACACGGCGGCTGCGCACGGTGCCAAGGCGGTGACCGACATCTACGAATCGGAGGGCAACCCGGCCACGGTGAACGACCCGGCACTGACCGCGAAGATGCTGCCGAGCCTGCAGGCGGTGGTGGGCAAGGACAACGTGTACGAGCCGCCGCTGCAGATGGGTGCGGAGGATTTCTCGCTGTACGCGAAGGAAGTGCCGGGCATGTTCTTCTTCGTGGGTTCGACCAGCGTGGGCATCGACCCGGCGACGGCGCCGGCGAATCATTCGCCGAAGTTCCTGCTGGATGAGAAGGCGCTGGATGTGGGATTGCGCGCGTTGCTGCAGGTGAGCCTGGATTACCTGCACGGTACCGGCACTCCGGCGGGGTGAGGGTTTCCGGCAGGGCTTGCAGCCCTGCACCCCCCGAGGCAACGGCAACAGCCGGAGCAACGGCAAAAGCTGGCTATCGGTGGGATGGCGGGGTGGGTCCGGTGGCAGGGGACGGCGCAAGTACGTCCCTGTAGCCTCGGTCGCGCCATCCATGGCGCTCACGCCCCTGCCACCGGACCCACCCCGCCTTCGACAGTTTCCTGCTGCTGTCAGAACGACATCCTGCTTTGGTAGGTGTCGACCTTGGTCGACACGGCGGACGTCATGAACGTCTGAAGGATCGGCTTTTGATCTTGATTTTCTGATCTTTCCCGTGGTGGTAGCCGCGTGCAGGGAACTGTCAGGGGCCGGGAGGGCAGGCGGGGCGGGGGTGTCCGCGGCATGGATGCCGCGGCCAAGCCCCCAGGGACGGGTTTAC
>NZ_JBQEMR010000014.1:67166-83918 GCF_052045015.1 Stenotrophomonas sp. 22692 | reverse complement strand
CCCCCCCCCCCCCCCCCCCCCCCCCCCCCCCCCCCCCCCCCCCCCCCCCCAAGCCCGCCAATCCAACCGGGCTCTCCGCGACCAACCCAACCCAACCCCCGCCACGAGGGGCTGCGCCGTTGGCTGAAAATCCATGTAACCGCTTACAAGGAAACGGATTTTTGCCGCAACGGGTATCATGACCGGCTGACTTCACACAGGAGCCACCCGCTCATGCGCCGCAAGATCGTCGCCGGAAACTGGAAGCTGCATGGCAGCCGTCAATTCGCCAATGAACTGCTGGGGCAGGTGGCCGCCGGGCTGCCGCTGGAGGGAGTGGACGTGGTGATCCTGCCGCCGCTGCCCTACCTGGGGGAGCTGGTCGAGGACTTCGGCGAGGCCGGCCTGGCCTTTGGCGCACAGGACGTGAGCAGCAACGAGAAGGGCGCCTACACCGGCGAAGTCTGCGCGGCCATGCTGGTCGAGGTCGGGGCCCGCTATGGCCTGGTCGGCCATTCCGAGCGTCGCCAGTACCACCATGAAAGCAGCGAGCTGGTCGCACGCAAGTTCGCCGCCGCCCAGCACGCCGGCCTGGTGCCGGTGCTGTGCGTGGGCGAGACCTTGGAGCAGCGCGAGGCCGGGCAGACTGAAGCGGTCATCGCCAGCCAGCTGGCGCCGGTGCTGGAGCTGGTCGGCGCGGCCGGTTTCGCCAAGGCCGTGGTCGCCTACGAGCCGGTCTGGGCCATCGGTACCGGCCGTACCGCCACCAAGGAGCAGGCGCAGCAGGTGCACGCGTTCATCCGTGGCGAAGTCGCGCGCATCGATGCTAGAATCGCTGATTCACTGCCCATTGTTTACGGCGGTAGCGTGAAGCCCGACAATGCCGGGGAACTGTTCGCGCAGCCGGATGTCGATGGTGGGCTGGTCGGCGGCGCCTCCCTGGTGGCCGCGGACTTCCTGGCCATCGCAAGGGCGGCGGCCGCGAACTAATCCTAGAAGTTTTGTCCGAGGGCGGTTTCCAATGCTGATGTTGATCCTCAATGTCGTCTACGTGCTGGTCGCTGTGGCCATGATCGCGCTGATCCTGATGCAGCGTGGTTCGGGTGCGGCGGCGGGTTCGGGCTTTGGTGCCGGTGCCTCGGGTACGGTGTTCGGTGCGCGTGGCGCCTCGAACTTCCTGTCCAAATCGACCAAGTGGCTGGCTGTCGTGTTCTTCGGCATCAGCCTCTTCATGGCCTGGTATGCCGGTCATGGCAGCCGCCCGGCGGCCGACCAGGATCTGGGCCTGATGTCCGCTCCGGCGGCCGTCGCTCCGGCGGCTCCGGCGGGCGAGCTGCCGGCCGTTCCGAAGGCCGATGCGGTCCCGGCCGCCCCGGTTCCGGCCGCGAATGTGCCGGCTCAGGCGGAATCTTCGGTTTCTGGTGAAGAAAAGCCTTCGGAAGGCTCCCAGAAAGACTGAAGCCGGTTACAATACGCGGCGCATCGGGAAGATAGTCTGATGTGATCGTTTGCCCAGGTGGCGGAATTGGTAGACGCACTACCTTGAGGTGGTAGCGACGCAAGTCGTAGGGGTTCGAGTCCCCTCTTGGGCACCATTTGTAAGTAAAGCGGGTTCGTCTGGCGCGCAAGGCGCCAGGCAGATTCCCGTCCACTCCCCCATGCCAAAGCGCCTGCAGGCGCGGCGGCAGAGGCAAGAGAGAATCGCTGTGCTGGCCGAATATTTGCCGTCTCTGCTGTTTCTGATCGTTGCCACCGGTATCGGCGTTACGCTGATGCTGGTTGGTCGATTCCTCGGTCCCCGCCGCCCCGATCTGGAAAAGCTGTCGCCGTACGAGTGCGGCTTCGAGGCCTTCGAAGACGCGCGCATGAAGTTCGACGTGCGCTACTACCTGATCGCGATCCAGTTCATCGTCTTCGACCTGGAAATCATCTTCATCGTGCCGTGGACCCAGGTCTTCATGGAGCTGGGTGCCCGTTCGCTCATCACCATGGGCCTGTTCGTCGGCATGCTGTTCCTCGGTTTCATTTACGTCTGGAAGAAGGGAGCGCTGGAATGGGAGTGATTCAGACTCTCGATGGCCTCATGAACAATCCCACGCCGGAAGGCCGGGTTGATGACATCCTGCGGCCGGAAGGCGACAACCCGCTGCTGGAAAAGGGCTTCGTCACCACCAGCGTCGATGCACTGCTGAACTGGGCGCGCACCGGCTCGATGTGGCCGATGACCTTCGGTCTGGCCTGCTGCGCGGTCGAGATGATGCACGCCGGCGCCGCGCGCCTGGACCTTGACCGCTACGGCGTGGTGTTCCGCCCGTCGCCGCGTCAGTCCGACGTGATGATCGTGGCCGGTACCCTGGTCAACAAGATGGCCCCGGCGCTGCGCAAGGTCTACGACCAGATGCCGGACCCGAAGTGGGTCATCTCGATGGGTAGCTGCGCCAACGGTGGCGGCTATTACCACTACTCCTATTCTGTGGTGCGCGGCTGTGATCGCGTGGTGCCGGTGGACGTCTACGTCCCGGGCTGCCCGCCGACCGCCGAGGCGCTGGTGTACGGGATCCTGCAGCTGCAGAAGAAGATCTGGCGTACACAGACCATCGCCCGCTGACCCCTTCACCTGACAAGAGCGCGCCAAGCCCCCATGGCAGAGCAAGCATCCTTCATCGACCGACTGTCCGCACGTTTCGCTGGTGCGAAAGTCATCGTGGTCGAACCCCGCGGCGAAGTGACGCTGGAAGTGCCTGCCGCCGAGTGGCACGCCACCGCCCTGGCGCTGCGTGACGAGTTTGGTTTCGAACAGGCCGTGGATCTCTGCGGCGTCGACTACCTTGGTTATGGCTCCGACGAATGGGACACCGCCGACGTGTCTTCTCAGGGCTTCAGCCGCGGCGTCGAAGGCAAGGCCCAGGGCCGCTTCGCGTGGGGCGAGTTCCCCACCGAGGAAAACGGCGCCGACGGTGCCCGCCCTCAGCACATGCCGACCCAGCGCTTCGCCGTGGTCGCCCAGCTGCGCTCGTACCAGCACAACCTGATGATGCACCTGCGGTGCTTCGCCCCTGACGAAGCGCTGCCGGTGGTGTCCTCGCTGACCAGCATCTGGCCGGGCCTGAACTGGTTCGAGCGCGAAGCGTTCGACCTGTACGGCGTGATCTTCGAAGGCCACCCGGACCTGCGCCGGATCCTGACCGACTACGGTTTCGTCGGCCATCCGTTCCGCAAGGACTTCCCGTTGATCGGCAATGTCGAAGTCCGCTACGACGAAGAAAAGAAGCGCGTGATCTACGAACCGGTCACCTCGGTGGAGCCGCGCGTCGGCGTGCCGCGCGTGATCCGCGACGACGCCCGTCTGCAGACCGCAGAAGGTGAGCGCGCGCAGGAGGCAGTGAAGTGAGCCACGTACACCAGGCCGGCGAAGCATTCGCCAGCAACGCCGCCGAAAGCCGGCAGGAAATCCGCAACTACACCATGAACTTCGGTCCGCAGCATCCGGCCGCGCACGGTGTGCTGCGCCTGATCCTGGAAATGGACGGCGAAACCATCATGCGCGCCGACCCGCACGTGGGCCTGCTGCACCGTGGTACCGAAAAGCTGGCCGAGTCCAAGCCGTTCAACCAGTCGATCGGCTACATGGATCGCCTGGATTACGTGTCGATGATGTGCAACGAGCACGCCTACGTGCGCGCGATCGAGACCCTGATGGGCATCGAGGCGCCGGAGCGTGCGCAGTACATCCGCACCATGTACGACGAAATCACCCGCATCCTCAACCACCTGATGTGGCTGGGCTCCAACGCGCTCGACCTGGGTGCGATGGCGGTGATGCTGTACGCCTTCCGCGAGCGCGAAGAGCTGATGGACTGCTATGAAGCGGTCTCCGGCGCGCGCATGCACGCGGCGTACTACCGTCCGGGCGGTGTCTACCGCGACCTGCCGGACCACATGCCGAAGTACAAGGAATCGCGCTGGCACAAGGGCAAGGCGCTGAAGCAGCTCAATGCTTCGCGCGAAGGCTCGCTGCTGGACTTCCTGGAGAACTTCACCGTCGAGTTCCCCAAGCGCATCGACGAATACGAAACCCTGCTGACCGACAACCGCATCTGGAAGCAGCGTACCGTCGGTATCGGCGTGGTCACTCCGGAACTGGCCCACCAGTGGGGCATGACCGGCGTGATGCTGCGCGGCTCGGGCATTGCCTGGGACCTGCGCAAGAAGCGTCCGTACGCCAAGTACGATGCCGTCGATTTCGACATCCCGCTGGGCAAGGAAGGCGACTGCTACGACCGTTACCTGGTCCGCGTTGCCGAAATGCGCGAATCCAACCGCATCATCAAGCAGTGCGTGGCGTGGCTGAAGGCCAACCCGGGCCCGGTGATGGTGAAGAACTTCAAGGTCGCTCCGCCCAAGCGCGAGGACATGAAGGACGACATGGAAGCGCTGATCCATCACTTCAAGCTGTTCAGTGAAGGCTATTGCGTGCCGGCCGGCGAGACCTATGCGGCAGTGGAAGCGCCCAAGGGCGAGTTCGGCTGCTACCTGGTCTCCGATGGCGCCAACAAGCCGTTCCGCGTGCACCTGCGCGCACCGGGCTTCGCCCACCTGTCCTCGATCGATTCGGTCGTGCGCGGCCACATGCTGGCCGACGTGGTGGCGATGATCGGTACCTACGACCTGGTGTTCGGCGAGGTTGACCGGTAATGCCGTCCGCCACGCCAACGCCCGCTGCAGGCAGCCGGCGCAAGCCGGCGCCGCAGTTTCTGGAATTTCACGTTATGCATTTCGCTGAGGTCGGCCGATGAAGGCGACAGGTAATTTCGAGGCGGCGCGCGACGTCGACCCGATGGTGGTGCTGAGCGACAAGACCCGCGCTCACATCGATCACTGGCTGTCCAAGTTCCCGCCGGACCGCAAGCGCTCTGCCGTGCTGCAGGGCCTGCATGCGGCCCAGGAACAGAACGAGGGCTGGCTGACCGACGAGCTGATCGCCGGCGTGGCCAAGTACCTTGATCTGCCGCCGGTGTGGGCCTACGAGGTCGCCAGCTTCTACTCGATGTTCGAGACCGAGAAGGTGGGCCGCAACAACGTGGCCATCTGCACCAACATCAGCTGCTGGCTCAATGGCGCCGAGGACATCGTCCGCCATTGCGAGAAGAAGCTGGGCATCAAGCACGGTGAATCGACCCCGGACGGCCGCGTCTACCTCAAGCGCGAGGAAGAGTGCCTGGCCGGTTGCGGTGGCGCGCCGATGATGGTCATCAACGGTCACTACCATGAGCGTCTGACCCTGGAAAAGGTCGACGAGCTGCTGGACGGGCTGGAGTAAGGGCATGGCACATCACCACGAATCCAAGGGTCCGGTCGGCCCCGCGCCGCTGCCGCACCAGGTGGTCTACACCACCCTGCATTACGACACCCCGTGGTCGTACGAAAGCTACCTGAAGACCGGTGGCTACGCCGCCCTGCGCAAGATCCTCGAAGAGAAGATCCCGCCGGAGCAGGTCATCGAGATGGTCAAGGCCTCGGGCCTGCGCGGCCGCGGTGGCGCAGGCTTCCCGACCGGCCTGAAGTGGTCCTTCATGCCCAAGGGCAACATGCAGAAGTACATCCTCTGCAACTCGGACGAATCCGAGCCGGGCACCTGCAAGGATCGCGACATCCTGCGCTACAACCCGCATTCGGTGGTGGAAGGCATGGCGATCGCCTGCTACGCCACCGGTTCGACCGTGGGCTACAACTACCTGCGCGGTGAGTTCCACCATGAGCCGTTCGAGCACTTCGAACAGGCCTTGGCCGATGCCTATGCGAACGGCTGGCTGGGCAAGAACATCCTCGGCAGCGGCGTGGACATCGACATCTACGGCGCGCTGGGCGCTGGCGCCTACATCTGCGGCGAAGAAACCGCGCTGATGGAATCGCTGGAAGGCAAGAAGGGCCAGCCGCGCTACAAGCCGCCGTTCCCGGCCAACTTCGGCCTGTACGGCAAGCCGTCGACGATCAACAACACCGAAACCTATGGTTCGGTGCCGGCGATCATCCGCAACGGGCCGGAGTGGTTCAAGGGCCTGAGCCTGACCGCCAACGGCGGCCCGAAGTGCTTCTCGGTGTCCGGCTGCGTGCAGAACGGTGGCAACTTCGAAGTGCCGCTGGGCACCAAATTCCACGATCTGCTGGAAATGGCCGGTGGTCTGCGTCCGGGCCGCACCCTGAAGGGCGCGATCCCGGGCGGTGTGTCGATGCCGGTGCTGACCGCGGCCGAGCTGAAGGACCTGCCGATGGACTACGACACCATCCGTGCGCTGGGCTCCGGCCTGGGTTCGGGTGCGATCGTGGTGCTCGACGACAGCGTGTGCTGCGTCAAGTTCGCCTGCCGCATCAGCCAGTTCTTCCACAAGGAATCCTGCGGCCAGTGCACCCCGTGCCGTGAAGGTACCGGCTGGATGCACCGCGTGCTGGAGCGCATCGTCGCCGGCAAGGCCACGATGGAAGACCTGCACCAGCTGAAGGCGGTGGCCGGCCAGATCGAAGGCCACACCATCTGTGCGTTCGGTGAAGCGGCTGCATGGCCCATCCAGGGCTTCCTGCGCCAGTTCTGGGACGAATTCGAGTACTACATCGTCAACGGTCATTCGATGGTTGACGGCAAGAAGGTGGAGGCAGCCGCCGCATGAGCGCGCAACCCGTAAACCCGAACGTGCCACCGGATCACGTGACCATCGAAATCGATGGCAAGTCCCTGGTCGTGCCCAAGGGTTCGATGATCATCCAGGCGGCCGACAAGGCCGGCATTTCGATTCCGCGCTTCTGCTACCACGAGAAGCTGCCGATTGCCGCCAACTGCCGCATGTGCCTGGTGGACGTGGAGAAGTCGCCGAAGCCGGCGCCGGCCTGCGCTACCCCGGTGATGGACGGCATGAAGGTCGCCACCCGCAGCGAAAAGGCACTGAAGTTCCAGCGCTCGGTGATGGAGTTCCTGCTCATCAACCACCCGCTGGACTGCCCGATCTGCGATCAGGGCGGCGAGTGCGAGCTGCAGGACGTGTCGCTGGGCTATGGCCGTTCGGTCAGCCGCTTCAACGAGCGCAAGCGCGTGGTGCCGGACGAGGACATGGGCCCGCTGGTCGCCACCGAGATGACCCGCTGCATCCAGTGCACCCGCTGCGTCCGCTTCACCGCCGACGTGGCCGGTACCTACGAACTGGGTGGCATGTACCGCGGTGAGAACCTGCAGATCGGTACCTTCGACGGCAAGCCGCTGACCACCGAGCTGTCGGGCAACGTCGTCGACGTCTGCCCGGTCGGTGCGCTGACCAACAAGGTGTTCCAGTTCCGCGCCCGCCCGTGGGAACTGACCGCGCGCGAATCGCTGGGCTACCACGACGCGATGGGTTCGAACCTGTTCCTGCACGTACGTCGCGGCGAAGTGCTGCGCACCGTGCCGCGCGACAACGAAGCGGTGAACGAGTGCTGGCTGTCCGACCGTGACCGCTACTCGCACCAGGGCCTGTACAGCGAAGACCGTGCGGTCAAGCCGCTGCGCAAGGTCAATGGCGAGTGGAAGGAAGTGAGCTGGGCCGAAGGCCTGGCCGCGGCCGCCGAAATCCTCAAGGCGAACCAGGGCGACAACCTGGGCGTGCTGGTGCATCCGTCCACCTCGAACGAGGAAGGTGCGCTGCTGGCCCGCCTGGCCAAGGGCCTGGGCTCGAGCAACATCGACCACCGCATCAACAACCGCGATTTCTCCGACGCCGCCACCGCCGAAGTGTTCGGCCTGCCGCTGGCCGAAATCGAAGGCGCCGACCGCATCGTCGTTCTGGGCAGCAACATCCGCCACGAACTGCCGCTGCTGCACGCCCGCCTGCGCAAGGCGCAGACCACCAACGGCGCGAAGATCCACGTCGTCAACCCGGTGGACTTCGACTTCGCCTTCAGCATCGCCGGCAAGCAGATCGTTGCGCCGTCGAAGTTCGTCGACGCGCTGGCCAACGCAGAGCTGCGCTCGGCAGTGCAGGGCGGCAACAACACCGTACTGATCGTCGGTGGCATCGCCGAGAACCACCCGCAGGCTGCCGCGATCCGCGCCGCCGCGCGTGACTTCGCTGCCGCTACCGGTGCCAAGCTGTGCCGCATCCCGCAGGGCGCCAATGCTGTTGGCCTGACCCGCGCCGGTGTGCTGCCGGCCGGCAAGGACGTCGCCGCGATGCTGGCGCAGCCGCGCCAGGCCTACGTGGTGTACGGCCTGGAGCCGGGCCTGGACTTCGCCGACGCACCCGCCGCGCGCAAGGCGCTGGTGGGTGCCCAGGTGGTGGCCTTCAGCCAGTTCGCCTGTGCCTCGACCCGCGACGTCGCCGACGTGATCCTGCCGATCGGTGCGCTGCCGGAAATCGACGCCACCCTGACCAACCTCGATGGTCGCGAGCAGTTGGCCCGTGCCGGCGGCAAGCTGCCGGGCGAGGCCCGTGAGGGTTGGCGCGTGCTGCGCGCCCTGGGCGGCGAGCTGGCCGTGGCCGGTTTCGACTTCAACGACCTGGCCGGCCTGCGTGCCAGCCTGGCCCCGGTTTCGGTCGCCGTTGCCGCTTCGGCGCAGCCGGCGGTTGCCGGTGAAGGCCTGGAAGTGGCTTCGACCGCCGCGATCTACCGCACCGATGCGGTGGTCCGTCGCGCCCCGGCGCTGCAGTCGCATCCGCTCAACAACGCCCCGCGCATCGTGCTGAACGCTGAAGATGCCGCTCGCCTGCAGCTGCAGGAAGGGCAGATGGCCAAGGTCGGCACCGATGCCGGCAAGGCCACCCTGCCGGTGGTGGTCGACGCCCGCGTCGCTGCGGGTTCGGTCTGGATTGAATCGGGCCACGGCGCGACCGCGCCGCTGGGTGCCGCTCGCGTATCGGTGGTGGCTGCATGAACGAATTGCTGTTGAACGCGGTCGACCCGCTGCACCAGTGGCTGCTTGGCCTCGGTGACATCGGCGCGCTGATCTGGATCATCCTGAAGATCCTGGTGATCACCGTTCCGGTGATCATCTCGGTGGCCTTCTATGTGGTCTGGGAACGCAAGCTGATCGGCTGGATGCACGTCCGCCACGGCCCGATGTACGTGGGCATGGGCATCTTCCAGGCCTTCGCCGACGTCTTCAAGCTGCTGTTCAAGGAAGTGGTCCAGCCGAGCAGTGCCAACAAGGCGATCTACCTGCTGGCACCGCTGATCACCCTGGCGCCGGCCTTCGCGGCCTGGTCGGTGGTGCCCTTCGATTCGCAGATCGTGCTGTCCAACGCCAACGCCGGCCTGCTGTATCTGCTGGCGATGACCTCGCTGGGCATCTACGGCATCATCCTGGCCGGTTGGGCATCCAACTCGAAGTATGCGTTCCTGGGTGCGATGCGCGCCTCGGCACAGATGATCAGCTACGAAATCGCCATGGGCTTCGCCCTGGTCGGCGTGATGATCGCGTCGGGCAGCCTGAACCTGAGCAACATCGTGATGGCGCAGGCCGGCAATTCCGGTTTCTTCGACTGGTTCCTGCTGCCGCTGTTCCCGCTGTTCGTCATCTACTGGGTGTCGGGCGTGGCTGAAACCAACCGCGCGCCGTTCGACGTGGTGGAAGGCGAGTCGGAAATCGTCGCCGGCCACATGGTCGAGTACTCCGGCGGTGCCTTCGCCCTGTTCTTCCTGGCCGAATACGCGAACATGATCCTGATCAGCTTCCTGATCTCGATCTTCTTCCTCGGCGGCTGGCTGAGCCCGATCCAGGGCTGGGTCAACTTCGGCGATGTCTCGCCGCTGGTCGACTGGATCTGGAAGGGCGGTGCACCGTGGCTGTTCGTCAAGGTGTTCTTCTTCGCCAGTGCCTACATCTGGTTCCGTGCCAGCTTCCCGCGCTTCCGCTACGACCAGATCATGCGCCTGGGCTGGAAGGTCTTCATCCCGCTGGCCATTCTGTGGATCGCGGTTACCGCCGTCATGGTGTTCTTCGGCGTGATTCAAAAGGGCGTCTAAAGTGATGAACAGGATTACCCATTACTTCAAGAGCCTGCTGCTGCTCGAACTGCTGGCCGGTCTCTGGCTGACCTTGAAGTACAGCTTCAAGCCCAAGTACACGATGATGTACCCGATGGAGAAGTTCCCGCAGTCGCCGCGCTTCCGTGGCCTGCACGCCCTGCGCCGTTACCCCAACGGTGAAGAGCGCTGCATCGCCTGCAAGCTGTGCGAAGCGGTGTGCCCGGCACTGGCCATCACCATCGATTCGGCCAAGCGCGAAGACGGCACCCGCCGTACCACGCGCTATGACATCGATCTGTTCAAGTGCATCTTCTGCGGCTTCTGTGAAGAAAGCTGCCCGGTGGACTCGATCGTCGAAACCCACATCCTCGAGTACCACTTCGAGAATCGTGGCGAAAACATCGTTACCAAGCCGCAGCTGCTGGCCCTGGGCGACCGTCTCGAATCCGAGATCGCCGAGCGTCGCGCCGCCGATGCCGCTTACCGCTGAGGTCGAGAGATGGATTGGGTAAATATCGCTTTCTGGGTGTTCGCCATCGCGGCAACGGTTTCGGCCGGTGCGGTGATCAGCGTGCGCAACCCGGTTCACGCCGTGCTCTGCCTGGTGCTGACCTTCTTCTCCATCGCCTGCGTCTGGCTGCTGGTCGGCGCCGAGTTCCTCGGTGTGGCACTGGTGCTGGTGTATGTCGGCGCGGTGATGGTGCTGTTCCTGTTCGTGGTGATGATGCTGGACATCGATCCCACCAAGATGCGTGAGGGCTGGGTCCGCTACCTGCCGGTCGGCCTGATCGTTGCCGTGGCCATGCTGGTCCAGATGCTGATCCTGATCGGCGTGAAGGGCAGGGCGGTTACCCCGTTCCCCGCCGACAACGCCGCCGCGGTCGCTGCCGACAGCTCCAACGTCACCTGGCTGGCGCGCACGCTGTTCACCGAATACCTGCTGCCGTTCGAGTTCGCTGCGGTCATCCTGACCGTGGCCGTGGTTGCCGCCGTGATGCTGACCCTGCGTCGCCGTACCGGCGTGAAGAGCCAGAACCCGGGCGAGCAGACCATGGTCAAGGCCGGCCAGCGCCTGCGCATGGTCAAGATGGGCGCCGAAGCGCCGGTCGTGCACAGCAACAGCAAGCCGGCCACCGGCGAGGAGACCCAGCCGTGATTACCCTTGGCCACATGCTTGCGCTGGGCGCGGTGCTGTTCGCCATCAGCCTGGCCGGCATCTTCCTCAACCGGAAGAACGTCATCGTCCTGCTGATGTCGATCGAGCTGATGCTGCTGTCGGTGAACGTCAATTTCGTCGCGTTCTCGCGTCAGCTGGGCGATCCGTCCGGCCAGCTGTTCGTGTTCTTCATCCTGACCGTCGCCGCCGCGGAAGCCGCCATCGGCCTGGCGATCCTGGTGACCCTGTTCCGTACCCGCCGCACGATCAATGTCGGCGAAGTCGATTCGTTGAAGGGCTGATCCACAGATGGAAATCACTCTCGCCAAGAGTCTGTTGATCGCAGTGGTGCTTGCACCGCTGTTCGGCAGCATCATCGCCGGCCTGTTCGGTCGCCAGGTCAAGCGCTTCGGCGCGCAGACCATCACCATCCTCGGCGTTGCGGTTGCCTGCGGCCTGTCGATGTACACGCTCTACCAGCTGCTCTGGGGCGGTGCGCAGCCGTTCAACCAGAACATCTACACGTTCTTTGAAGTCGGCCAGTACTCGGCCCACGTCGGCTTCATGGTCGACAAGCTGACCGCGATGATGATGGTGGTGGTGACCTTCGTGTCGCTGCTGGTCCACATCTACACGATCGGCTACATGCAGGACGATCCGGGCTACCAGCGGTTCTTCAGCTACATCTCGCTGTTCACCTTCTCGATGCTCACCCTGGTGATGAGCAACAACTTCCTGCAGCTGTTCTTCGGCTGGGAAGCGGTGGGCCTGGTGTCGTACCTGCTGATCGGCTTCTGGTTCAAGCGCCCGACCGCGATCTTCGCCAACATGAAGGCGTTCCTGGTCAACCGCGTCGGTGACTTCGGCTTCCTGCTGGGCATCGCCGGCGTGCTGTGGGTGTTCGGCACCCTGGACTACTCGCAGGTGTTCTCGCAGGCCGGCATGCTGGCTGACCCGCGCGCCCAGCTGCAGATCTGGGACGGCACGATCCTGGGCATGCAGCTGCTGAACGAGCCGGTGATCTGGTCGATCGCCACCGTCATCTGCATCTGCCTGTTCATCGGCGCCATGGGCAAGTCGGCCCAGGTCCCGCTGCACGTGTGGCTGCCGGACTCGATGGAAGGCCCGACCCCGATCTCGGCACTGATCCACGCCGCGACGATGGTGACCGCCGGTATCTTCATGGTCACCCGCATGTCGCCGCTGTTCGAGCTGTCGCAGACCGCGCTGAACTTCGTGCTGTTCATCGGTGCCACCACCGCGTTCTTCACCGGCCTGATCGGCATCGTGCAGAACGACATCAAGCGCGTCGTCGCGTACTCCACGCTGTCGCAGCTGGGCTACATGACCGTCGCCCTGGGCGTGTCGGCCTATTCGGCGGCCGTGTTCCACCTGATGACCCACGCCTTCTTCAAGGCGCTGCTGTTCCTGGGTGCCGGTTCGGTCATCATCGCGATGCACCACGAGCAGGACATGCGCAAGATGGGCGGCCTGCGCAAGTACATGCCGATCACCTTCGTCACCATGTGGATCGGTACGCTGGCCCTGGTCGGTACGCCGTTCTTCTCCGGCTTCTATTCGAAGGACACCATCATCGAGGCGGCCGAGATCCACGCCCACATGCAGAACAGCTGGGTGGCCACCTATGGTTACTGGGCAGTGCTGGGTGGCGTGCTGGTGACCAGCTTCTACAGCTTCCGCCTGCTGTTCATGACCTTCCATGGCAAGGAACGCTTCCGCGACGCGCACGACGATCATGCCCATGGCCATGACGATCACCACGCCGCCGACGCCCACCATGGCGATGCCCATGACGACCACGGCCATGGCCACGGTCCGCATGAGCCGCACGAAACCCCGTGGGTGGTGACCCTGCCGCTGATCCTGCTGGCCATCCCGTCGATCGCCATCGGTTTCTTCAGCATCGGTCCGATGCTGCACGGCACCGACTGGGCTGGCCACCATGCGCACGAGGCGATCAAGGGCCAGGCACAGACGTTCTTCACCGGCATCGTCGACTTCTACGATCCGGCCAAGAACACCGTCGCGTTCCTGGGTGAAGAGTTCCATGGCCCGGTCGCGTTCGCGCTGCACGGCATGATGCTGCCGCCGTTCTGGCTGACCCTGGCGGGCTTCCTGCTGGCCGCGCTGTTCTACCTGTGGAAGCCGGACCTCTCGGGCAAGGCACGCAAGACCTTCGCCCCGATCGTTTCGGTGCTGGAAAACAAGTACGGCTTCGACAAGCTGTGGATCGATGGCTTTGCCGGCGGCAGCGTCAAGCTGGGCAAGGTCTCGCGCTGGATCGACAGCAACATCGTCGACGGCGTGGTCAATCTCTCGGCACGTGTTGTGGACGTTGCAGCCGGCGTGCTGCGTCGTACCCAATCCGGTTTCCTCTATCACTACGCCTTCGCGATGATCATCGGCCTGATTGCCCTGCTGGGCGTGCTGATGCATTACCTGCGTTGATGACCTGTACGGAATAAGAAGACGTGTCGAACTGGCCTCTACTCAGTGTCCTCATCTGGCTGCCGATCATCGGTGGCGCCCTGATCCTTGCGATCCGTGATGCACAGACCGCCCGCTGGGCGTCGCTGGGCGTCGCGGTACTCACCTTCGTTGCAAGCCTCTCGCTGCTGAGCGGCTACAACGCAGGCATCGACGGTCTGCAGTTCGTCGAGACCCATGCCTGGATCCCGGCGTACAAGATCGGCTACAACCTGGGCGTGGACGGCATCGCCGTGGCGCTGATCCTGCTGACTACCCTGGTCAGCGTGCTTGCCCTGATCGGCGCCTGGAGCGCCATCGACAAGCGCGTGAACCAGTACGTGGCGGCCTTCCTGATCCTGGAAGGTGTCACCGTCGGCATCTTCGCTGCGACGGACGCGATGCTGTTCTACGTGTTCTTCGAAGCCATGCTGATCCCGATGTTCCTGATCATCGGTGTCTGGGGCGGCCCGCGCCGCATCTACGCCGCGCTGAAGTTCTTCCTGTACACCTTCCTCGGCTCGGTGCTGATGCTGGTGGCGCTGATCTACCTGTACATGAAGGGCGGCAGCTTCCAGCTTGCCGACCTGTACGCGCTGCCGCTGTCGGCCAAGGAACAGACCTGGATCTTCTTCGCCTTCCTGATCGCCTTCGCGGTCAAGGTGCCGATGTTCCCGGTGCACACCTGGCTGCCGGATGCCCACGTCGAAGCACCGACCGCCGGTTCGGTGATCCTCGCCGCCATCGCGCTGAAGATCGGTGGCTACGGCTTCCTGCGCTTCAACCTGCCGATCGTCCCGGACGCGTCGCAGGAATGGGCCTGGCTGGTGATCGCGCTGTCGCTGATCGCGGTGATCTACGTCGGCCTGGTCGCTCTGGTGCAGGACGACATGAAGAAGCTGATCGCCTATTCGTCGATCGCGCACATGGGCTTCGTCACCCTGGGCACCTTCATCGCCCTGTGGCTGGTGCGTGAGGCCGGCAACGCCGATGCCGCCCGTCTGGGCCTGCAGGGCGCCATGGTGCAGATGATCTCGCACGGCTTCGTGTCCGGTGCGATGTTCTCCTGCGTCGGCGTGCTGTATGACCGCATGCACAGCCGCCGCATCGCCGATTACGGCGGCGTGGTCAACGTGATGCCGTGTTTCGCCACCTTCGCCATGCTGTTCTTCATGGCCAATGCCGGCCTGCCGGGCACCAGCGGTTTCGTCGGTGAGTTCATGGTCATCCTGTCGGCCTTCCAGCGTAATCCGTGGATCGCACTGGGCGCGGCCACCACCCTGATCATCGGTGCCGCCTACACCCTGTGGCTGTACAAGCGCATCTTCTTCGGCGAGGTGGCCAACAGCCACGTGGCCGAACTGAAGGACATCAACGGCCGCGAATGGCTGGTGCTGGGCGTGTTCGCCATCGGCGTGCTGGCGCTGGGCATCTACCCCAAGCCGCTGACCGACCTGATGGAGCCCTCGATCGCGAAGCTGGCGATGCAGATCGCATCCAGCAAGCTGCTGTAATTCCAGGATTTGATGATGACCACCTCGCCGCTGCTGCCATTGACCGCCGCTGACCTGCCACCGCTCGCTCCCGAGCTGGTGCTGATCGGCAGCGCTTTCGCCCTGATGATCCTCGACCTGTTCGTCAGCAACCGGAACAAGATCGTCACCCACCTGTTCTCGCTCGCTGCGCTGGCCGTGGTGCTGTTCATGCTGGCCACCGGCGTGGGCGGGCAGGGGGAGGTCTTCCATGGCATGTTCGTGCGCGATACCGCTGCGGACGTGATGAAGACCGGGATCGTGCTGCTCAGCGGCCTGACCCTGGTCTATGGCTGGCGTTACCTGCGTGACCGCAACCTGTTCCAGGGCGAGATCCCGGTGCTGATCCTGTTCGGCACCGCCGGCATGATGATCCTGGTGTCGGCCGGCAGCCTGCTGATGGTCTACCTGGGCCTGGAACTGCTGGCGCTGTGCTCCTACGCCCTGGTCGCCAGCAACCGTGAGAACGGCCTGGCCTCGGAAGCGGCGATGAAGTACATCGTGCTCGGCTCGCTGGCCTCGGGCCTGCTGCTGTACGGCATGTCGCTGATCTACGGCGCCACCGGCAGCCTGCACCTGGACGTCATCCGCGACGCCATCCCGCACTCGGAAGAGCGCGTGCTGCTGATCACCGGTGCGGTGTTCATGATCGCCGGCGTCGCCTTCAAGCTGGGTGCCGCACCGTTCCACATGTGGCTGCCGGACGTGTACCAGGGTGCCCCGGCACCGATCGCGCTGTTCATCAGCTCGGCGCCGAAGCTGGCCGCCTTCGGCATGGCCTACCGCCTGCTGGAAATGGGCGTGGGCCCGCTGTCGACCGAACTGCAGCTGCTGATCGCCGGCCTGGCCGCGGTCTCGCTGGTCATCGGCAACCTGATGGCCATCGCGCAGAGCAACCTCAAGCGCATGCTGGCGTTCTCCACCGTCTCGCACATCGGCTTCCTGCTGATGGGCATCGCCGGTGGTGGCGCGCAGGGCTATGCCGCTGCGCTGTTCTACGCACTGGCCTACGCCATCATGTCCACCGCCGCCTTCGGCGCGATCATCGCGCTGTCGCGTGCCGGCTTTGAAGCCGAGAACATCGAGGACTTCAAGGGCCTGAACGCCCGCAACCCGTGGATGGCCGGCCTGGTGCTGTGCATCATGGCGTCGCTGGCCGGCATCCCGCCGTTCCTGGGCTTCTGGACCAAGCTGGCCGTGCTGGGCGCTGCCGTCAATGGCGGCCTGCTGTGGCTGGCCATCCTCGGCGTGCTGTGCGCCGTGGTCGGCTGCTTCTACTACCTGCGCGTCATCAAGGTCATGTACTTCGATGAGCCGGTGGGCGAGGCCATGCCGCGCAGCAACGACCGCGTGCTGGGCCTGGTGCTGGGCGTGAACGCGCTGGCACTGCTGGCGCTGGGCCTGGCCTGGAACCCGATCATGGTCTGGTGCCAGCAGGCATTTGCGCATCTTGCATAAAAGTTGACACAAAGCTGCGCGATTCGTGTAATATGCGCAGCCTGAGTTGTCACTGCAGCGGTTCAGCCAGAACATCGTTGCGGTAGCCCTCCTCGAAAGAGCAGGGCAGCAGTTCAAACACTTCCGGTGCGGGGTGGAGCAGTCTGGCAG
>NZ_JBQEMR010000014.1:0-67066 GCF_052045015.1 Stenotrophomonas sp. 22692 | reverse complement strand
CTCGTCGGGCTCATAACCCGAAGGTCGCAGGTTCAAATCCTGCCCCCGCTACCAACTTCAGATCGGCGCCAACCGGTCTGATGAATGAGGGAAAGCTTGCATGTTTTGAAGTTATCGCTCATAATTCCGCTTCTGATGCGGGGTGGAGCAGTCTGGCAGCTCGTCGGGCTCATAACCCGAAGGTCGCAGGTTCAAATCCTGCCCCCGCTACCAAGTAAAGAAATCGCCTTCGAAGTCCTGCTTCGAAGGCGTTTTTCTTTGGCATGTTCCGGTTTTGTGGAGTCGAGCCATGCTCGACTGCCCTTCCCGCAGCGGGTCATGGCCCGCGAAGGGGGAGGGGTTTCAGGCCCGCCAAGCCTTGCACCAGCGCGGTGCAGCCGCTATCATCAGCGACCTAGCAATACCCCTGAAGGTGGCCTCCCCAGCGGGAGTCCAGACCCGGAAGGAGGGCCGCAACCGGCAGGCAATGCGGGTTGCAACCGGAATCCAGTCACCGGAGTCTTTCCGGAAAAAGGGGCCCAGCGGGCCCTTTGTCGTTTCCGGGGCGTCATGTTTTCACGCCGGCCAAGGCCGGCACCCAACCAAGAGATCAAGGCAGGCTGTGAGCGACAAGGCAACCGACATCGCGAATCTGCTCGCCCCGACCGTTGTGTCGCTGGGCCTGGAGCTGCTGGGCGTTGAGTATCTGCCGGCCCCCGGCGGTGCGACCCTGCGCCTTTACATCGACGTGCCGCTGGCTGAACAGCCCGAGCGCATCATCAATGTCGACGACTGCGAGCGGGTCAGCCGCGAAGTGTCGGCGCAGCTGGACGTCGAAGACCCGATCAGCGGCAATTACACGCTGGAAGTGTCCTCGCCGGGCGTGGATCGCCCGCTGTTCAACCTGGAGCAGTTCGCCCGCCACCAGGGTGAATCGGCCAAGGTCACGCTGAAGCTGCCGCAGGACAACCGTCGTCGCCTGCAGGGCCGTATCGAGGCGACCGACGAGGCCGCTGGCACCATCACCTTCATCGTCGACAAGACCGAAGTGGTGGTGTCGGCCGACAACATCGACAAGGCACGGATCATGCCCGACTGGGTGGCGCTGGGGCTGGCCCCGAGCAAGCCGACCGGTCCGGCACCGAAGCGTCCGAAGCCGAACACGAATTCTTCTTCCAACGAGCCGGCGGCAAAGAAGCCGCGCGCGGAGTGAGCCAATGAGCAAGGAACTGTTGCTGGTAGTCGACGCAGTCGCCAACGAGAAGGGCGTGCCGCGTGAAGTGATCTTCGATGCCATCGAGGCCGCCCTGGCCTCGGCAGCGAAGAAGCGCTATCCCGACGAGGAAGTGCTGACCCGCGTGGTCATCGACCACAAGGATGGCAGCTACGAAACCTACCGCCGCTGGGAAGTGGTGGCCGATGACGTGGTCATGGAATCGCCGGATCGCCAGATCCGCCTGATGGACGCGGTCGATGAAGCCGAAGGCGTGGACGTCGGCGACTACATCGAAGAGCAGATCGAGAACCCGGATTTCGGCCGCATCGCTGCCCAGGCCGCCAAGCAGGTCATCGTCCAGCGCGTGCGCGAAGCCGAGCGCCAGCAGGTCGTGGATGCATGGAAGGATCGCGTGGGTGAGCTGATCACCGGTGTGGTCAAGCGCGCCGAGCGCGGCAACATCTACGTCGACCTCGGTGGCAACGCCGAAGGCTTCATCCCGAAGGACAAGGGCATTCCGCGCGACGTGCTGCGCGCCGGCGACCGCGTGCGCGGCTACCTGGCCGAAGTCCGTTCGGAACCGCGTGGCCCGCAGCTGTTCATCAGCCGTGCCGCCCCGGAATTCATGATCGAGCTGTTCAAGCTGGAAGTGCCGGAGGTCGGCCAGGGCCTGGTGGAAATCAAGGCCTGTGCCCGCGATCCGGGCGACCGCGCCAAGATCGCCGTGCTGGCCCACGACCAGCGCACCGATCCGATCGGTGCCTGCATCGGCATGCGCGGTTCGCGCGTGCAGGCCGTGTCCAACGAGCTCAATGGCGAGCGCGTGGACATCGTGCTGTGGAACGACAACCCGGCCAACTTCGTCATCAACGCGATGGCGCCGGCCGAAGTGCAGTCGATCATCGTTGATGAAGACAAGCACTCGATGGACCTGGCTGTCGCTGAAGACCGCCTGGCCCAGGCGATCGGCAAGGGCGGCCAGAACGTGCGCCTGGCCAGCCGCCTGACCGGCTGGCAGCTCAACGTGATGACCCAGGACCAGGTCACCGCCAAGTCGGAAGCCGAGCAGGCGTCGGCCCGCCAGCTGTTCATGGACAAGCTGGAAGTTGACGAAGAGATCGCCGGCATCCTGGTCAGCGAAGGCTTCGGTACCGTCGAGGAAATCGCTTATGTCCCGGTCGGCGAACTGCTGGCCGTGGAAGGTTTCGACGAAGACATCGTCGAAGAGCTGCGCGCTCGTGCCCGCGATGCGCTGCTCAATGAGGCCCTGGCAGTCGAAGAAGGCCTTGAAGACGGCCAGCCGGCGCAGGACCTGCTGTCCCTGAAGGGCATGGACGAAGCCACCGCATATGCGCTGGCCGGCCACGGCGTGCGTACCAGCGAGGACCTGTCCGACCTGGCCGCCGACGAGGTCATGGACTTCGGTATCGAAGGACTGGATCAGGCGCGCGCCGCTGCGCTGATCCTGGCCGCCCGTGCCGAAGAGATCGCCCGACTGGAACGCGGCGAATGAGCCGGCAATGAACAGGGCCCTGAGCCGCTCAGGGCGTAGAATCCGCGCCACCTCCAGATGCGGGGGGGCGCCCACAAGATCATAGGATCCGAATGTCGCAGCAAACCACCATCCGCAAGCTTGCCGAACTGGTCAACACGCCGGTCGAAAAACTGCTGGAACAGCTGGCCGGTGCCGGCATGAAGTTCAGCGGTCCCGACCAGGTCGTGACCAGCTCCGAGAAGGTTAAGCTCCTGGGCTTCCTTCGTCGTTCGCACGGCAAGCCCGAGCAGGCCCCGGAAGAGACCGATCAGTCTGCAAAGAAGATCACGCTCAACCGCCGGAAGCAGCAGGAAGTGACGGTCAATTCCGGTCGCAGCAAGACGACCGTGAATGTCGAGGTGCGCCAGAAGCGCACCTACGTCAAGGATGGTGCGCGCGCCATGACGCCGGACGAAGAGCGCGCCGACATCCTGCGCAAGCTGGAAGAGTCGCGTGCCCGCAACCTCGCCGAACAGCAGGCCTTGGCCGAGAAGGATCGTCTGCGCGACGAAGCCATCGTCCGCGCCCGTGAGGAAGAGATTGCGGCCAAGGAACGCGCAGAGGCCGAGAAGAAGGCTGCCGAAGAGGCTGCGGCTGCCGCCAAGGCTGCCGAGGCACTGGCCGCCACCAAGCCCAAGCGCGCTCCGATCGATGAAACCGCGCCGCGGCCGCCACGCACGCCGGCCGCCGCTCCGGCTGCGCCGCGCAGTGCGCCGCCGCCGCCGCGCAACGACGACCGCAACAACCGCAGCGCGCCGCGCAACGAGCGTGGCCCGGGCGATCGTTTCGCCGGCCAGATGCACCTGTCGGCTGCCGACCGCGCGCGTCGTGGCAACAGCAACAACAGCAACACCCGTGGTCGTCCGGGCGGGCGCAACCAGGCGGGTGGCCGTCGCGACATGTCGCGCGGTGGCAACAATGCCGGTCCGCACGCCTTCGAGCGTCCGACCGCGCCGGTGGTGCGTGAAGTGGCGATCGGCGACACGATCACCGTGGCCGACCTGGCGCAGAAGCTCGCGCTGAAGGGCGGTGAGGTGGTCAAGGCGCTGTTCAAGATGGGCGTGATGGCCACCATCACCCAGTCCATCGACCATGACACCGCCGCGCTGGTGACCGAAGAACTCGGTCACAAGGCAATCCGTGCCAATGACAACGATGCCGAAGACGCACTGCTGGCCTCGACCGGTGAAAACCAGGGCGAAGCCACCCAGCGTCCGCCGGTGGTCACCATCATGGGCCACGTCGACCACGGCAAGACCTCGCTGCTGGATTACATCCGCCGTACCAAGGTCGCCACCGGCGAAGCCGGCGGCATCACCCAGCACATCGGTGCCTACCACGTGGATACGCCGAAGGGCGTGATCAGCTTCCTGGATACCCCGGGCCATGCTGCCTTCACCTCGATGCGTGCCCGCGGCGCCAAGCTGACCGATATCGTGGTGCTGGTCGTGGCCGCCGATGACGGCGTCATGCCGCAGACCAAGGAAGCGATCCAGCACGCCCGTTCGGCGGGTGTGCCGCTGATCGTGGCGATCAACAAGATCGACAAGTCCGACGCCGACCCGATGCGGGTCAAGAACGAACTGCTGTCCGAGCAGGTCGTGGCCGAAGACTTCGGTGGTGATACCCAGATGGTGGAGATCTCGGCCAAGACCGGCCTGGGCATCGACGACCTGCTGGACGCCATCTCGATCCAGGCCGAACTGCTGGAGCTGAAGGCCGTCGACGAAGGCCGCGCCTCGGGCGTGGTGATCGAATCGTCGCTGGACAAGGGCCGCGGCCCGGTCGCGACCGTGCTGGTGCAGCAGGGCCGCCTGAAGAAGGGCGACTACCTGGTGTGCGGCATCCAGTACGGCCGCGTGCGTGCGCTGTTCGACGAAACCGGCAAGCAGCCGGAGTTCGCCGGCCCGTCCATCCCGGTGCAGGTCCTGGGCCTGTCCGGCGTGCCGGAAGCCGGTGACGACTTCGTGGTCGTCGAGGATGAGCGCCTGGCCAAGGACGTTGCCCAGCAGCGCGAGACCAAGCGCCGTGAATCGCGCCTGGTGGCCACCGCTGGCAGCCGCATGGAAGACATCATGGCGACCCTGGGCAAGGGCGAGGGCCAGCAGGTCCTCAACCTGGTCATCAAGGCCGACGTGCAGGGTTCGGTGCAGGCCTTGAGCCAGGCACTGGTCGCGCTGTCCAACGACGACATCCGCATCAACGTGATCCACTCCGGCGTGGGCGGCATCACCGAATCGGACGCCAACTCGGCGGCTGCTTCGAAGGCCACCGTCATCGGCTTCAACGTGCGTGCGGATGCTTCGGCCCGTCGCATCATCGAATCCAACGGCGTCGACTTGCGTTACTTCTCGATCATCTATGACGTGATCGATCAGGTGAAGCAGGTGGCCTCCGGTCTGCTGGGCGTGGAGATCCGCGAAGAGATCATCGGTATCGCCGAGGTCCGCGACGTGTTCCGCAGCTCCAAGCTGGGCGCCGTTGCCGGCTCGATGGTCATCGAGGGCGTGGTCAAGCGCAACAAGCCGATCCGCGTGCTGCGCGACAGCGTGGTGATCTTCGAAGGCGAACTGGAATCGCTGCGCCGCTTCAAGGAAAACGTCGAGGAAGTCCGCAACGGTACCGAATGCGGTATCGCGGTGAAGGCCTACAACGACGTCAAGCCGGGTGACCAGATCGAGTGCTTCGAGCGTATCGAAGTGCCGCACACCCTGTAATCCTACAAGGTGACCCGACCAACGGTCGGGCCCTACCATGTACCTGTAGCGCCCGACCGTTGGTCGGGCGACAACTGAACCAAGAGCTCCTCGTGCCCAAGACTTTCCATCGAACCGACCGTGTCTCCGCCCAGCTGCGCCGTGAACTCGGCACCCTGGTGCACAACGTCGTGCGCGAGCATGGGTTGCCCTCGGTGAGCGTGTCCGACGTGGAAATCACCCGCGACATGGCCCATGCCAAGGTGTTCGTCACCGCGCTGATGCCGGAACGTTCGGCTGAAGCCGTGGCAGGCCTGAAGGAGCTGGGCTACCGCCTGCGCATGGATCTGGCCCGCGCGATGAAGCTGCGCCACGTGCCGGAGCTGCATTTCCACTACGACGACTCGGTCGACCGTGGTGAGCACATCGACAACATCCTGCGCGACCTGCCCGATACGCTGGCCGCGGAGAAGCGTCGCGAGAGCGACGAAGAATAAGCCAGCGCCGGGCCCATGCCCGGCGTCTTTTCATTCCGGCAACGCGACGCCTGTGCGGGCCGCGTTGCGGCAGCCGGGCATGGCTCGGCTCTACAACGTCCTGTCATGACCCGAATTCAGTTCCGCCGCCTGGATGGCATCCTGCTGCTCGACAAGTCGACCGGCATGAGTTCCAACGCCGCCCTGCAGGTGGCTCGTCGCCTGTTCCGTGCCGAAAAGGGCGGCCATACCGGCAGTCTCGACCCGCTGGCCACCGGCCTGTTGCCGCTGTGCTTCGGCGAGGCGACCAAGATTGCCGGCCTGCTGCTCGGCTCGGCCAAGGCCTACGACGCCGAGATCATGCTGGGCCAGACCACCGACACCGACGATTCCGAAGGCCAGGTGCTGCTGCAGCGCCCGGTGCCTTCGATCAGTGCCGAGACCCTGCAGGCGGCGCTGGCGCCGCTGACCGGCAGCATCCGCCAGCGCGCCCCGATCTATTCGGCGCTGAAGCAGGGCGGGGAGCCGCTGTATGTGAAGGCCCGCCGCGGTGACGTCATTGAAGCGCCGGAGCGCGAGGTGCAGGTGCACGCCATCGAGGTGCTCGAGCAGCAGCCGGAGCGGTTGCGGCTGCGTGTGACCTGCGGCTCGGGCACCTATATCCGCAGCCTGGCCCGCGATCTGGGCGAGGCGCTGGGCTGTGGCGCGCATATCAGTGCGCTGCGCCGGCTCTGGGTCGAGCCGTTCCGTGAACCGGCGATGGTCACCCTGGATCAGCTGCGGGCGATGGTCGAGGCGGGTGACGAGGCGGGCATGGACGCGCTGCTGCTGCCGCTGGCGGCCGGCCTGGCTGAATACCCGCGGGTCGACCTCGATGCCGACCAGGCCCACCGCTTCTGCGTCGGCCAGCGCCAGCGCGATCTGTCGTGGCCCCGTGGTCTGGTGGCCGTGTTCGGTCCGGACGATGCTGTCCAGGGGTTGGGTCAGGTCGATGACAGTGGCCTGCTGGCTCCGCAGCGTCGTTTCAACCTCTGACCGGGCCCGGACGGTTCAGCCCCGGACCTTGTTCCGAGGCCCCCCGACCGTTACAATTTCGCGGCCGTTTTCCGGCAGCCTGCCTCGCGCAGGTTTCATCCTCGTAGTCCACGGCGAGCCTGGCGGTGCGCGAAGCGCGTTCCTGCCGGCCACGCATCACAGAGAAAAAAGAAATGTCGATCGACACCCAGAAGGTCATTGAAGACAACAAGCGCAGCTCGGCTGACACCGGCTCCCCGGAAGTCCAGGTTGCACTGCTGACCGCCCGCATCGAACTGCTGACCGGCCACTTCAAGACCCACAAGAAGGACCACCACAGCCGCCGCGGCCTGCTGCAGATGGTCAACCGCCGTCGCAGCCTGCTCGACTACCTGAAGAACAAGGACGTCGAGCGTTACAAGGCCCTGATCGAAAAGCTTGGCCTGCGTCGCTAAGCAACGAATCCCCCGCGGCGCAGCGATGCGCCGCGGTTTTGTTTTGTAGCACCGCAATCCCCGATTCAGGCCGGAACGATCCGGCCACCCGCTGGCGGCAAGGGTCGCCGACGGTCCAAATTCGCAGACAGCATCCCCAAGGACACCCTCCGTGGCAAAAATCACCAAAACCTTCCAGTACGGCAAGCACACCGTCACGCTCGAGACCGGCGAAGTCGCCCGTCAGGCCAGCGGTGCCGTCATCGTCAAGATGGACGACACCGTACTGCTGGTCACCGCCGTCGCCGCCAAGAGCGCGCGCGAAGGCCAGGACTTCTTCCCGCTGACCGTCGATTATCAGGAAAAGTTCTACGCCGGCGGCCGTATCCCGGGTGGTTTCTTCAAGCGTGAAGGCCGTGCGACCGAGAAGGAAACCCTGATCTCGCGTCTGATCGACCGTCCGATCCGCCCGCTGTTCCCCGAAGACTACAAGAACGAAGTGCAGATCATCGCCACGGTCATGTCGCTGAACCCGGACGTGGACGGTGACATCCCGGCCCTGATCGGCGCCTCGGCTGCCCTGGCCCTGGCCGGCACCCCGTTCATGGGTCCGATCGGCGCTGCCAAGGTCGGTTACAAGAACGGCGAGTACATCCTGAACCCGACCGTCAGCGAACTGGCTGACTCGCAGCTGGAACTGGTCGTCGCCGGCACCTCCAACGCCGTGCTGATGGTTGAATCCGAAGCTGCGCTGCTGTCCGAAGAAGTGATGCTGGGCGCCGTGACCTTCGGTCACCGCGAGATGCAGAAGGTCATCAACGCGATCAACGAGCTGACCGTCGAAGCCGGCACCAAGCCGTCGACCTGGGAAGCCCCGGCCAAGAACGACGCGCTGATCGCCGCCCTGAAGGAAGCCATCGGCCCGCGCCTGGGCGAAGCCTTCCAGGTGCGCGACAAGCTGCAGCGCCGCGACGCCATCTCGGCGATCAAGAAGGACGTGGTCGAAACCCTGGCTGGCCGCGTGGCCGCTGAAGGCTGGAACCCGGCCGAGCTGTCGAAGGAATTCGGCGAGCTGGAATACCGCACCATGCGTGACTCGGTGCTGGACACCAAGGTCCGCATCGACGGCCGTGCGCTGGACACCGTCCGCCCGATCGCCGTGAAGACCGGCGTGCTGCCGCGTACCCACGGTTCCTCGCTGTTCACCCGCGGCGAAACCCAGGCCATTGTGACCATCACCCTGGGCACCGCCCGTGACGGCCAGGTCATCGACGCCGTTGCCGGTGAGTACAAGGAAAACTTCCTGTTCCACTACAACTTCCCTCCGTTCTCGGTGGGTGAGTGCGGCCGTATGATGGGCCCGAAGCGCCGCGAAATCGGCCACGGTCGCCTGGCCAAGCGCGGCGTGCTGGCTGTCATGCCGTCGCTGGAAGCCTTCCCGTACACCATCCGCGTCGTCTCGGAAATCACCGAGTCGAACGGTTCCTCGTCGATGGCCTCGGTCTGCGGCTCGTCGCTGGCCCTGATGGACGCCGGCGTGCCGGTGAAGGCGCCGGTTGCCGGTATCGCCATGGGTCTGGTCAAGGAAGGCGAGCGCTTCGTCGTCCTGTCCGACATCCTGGGTGACGAAGATCACCTGGGCGACATGGACTTCAAGGTGGCCGGTACCGCTGAGGGCATCTCCGCCCTGCAGATGGACATCAAGATCGAAGGCATCACCGAAGAGATCATGAAGCAGGCCCTGCAGCAGGCCAAGGCTGGCCGTCTGCACATCCTGGGCGAAATGGCTCACGGCCTCACCGCTCCGCGTGAAGAGCTGTCGGACTACGCGCCGCGCCTGTTGACCATCAAGATCCACCCGGACAAGATCCGCGAAGTGATCGGCAAGGGTGGTTCGACCATCCAGGCCATCACCAAGGAAACCGGCACCCAGATCGACATCCAGGACGACGGCACCATCGTCATCGCATCGGTCAACGCCATCGCTGCCCAGGCCGCCAAGGCCCGCATCGAGCAGATCACCTCGGACGTCGAGCCGGGCCGCATCTACGAAGGCAAGGTCGCCAAGATCATGGACTTCGGTGCGTTCGTCACGATCCTGCCGGGCAAGGACGGTCTGGTCCACGTGTCGCAGATCTCCAGCGATCGCGTCGAGAAGGTCGGCGACGTGCTGAAGGAAGGCGATGTGGTCAAGGTCAAGGTGCTGGAAGTCGACAAGCAGGGCCGTATCCGCCTGTCGATGAAGGCCGTGGAAGAAGGCGACGCCGTCAGCGCCGAATAATCGGCGGTGGGTGTCAACCTTGCTTGGTTGACACGCTCCTGGAATCGCTGAAATGAAAAAGCGGGCTTCGGCCCGCTTTTTCTTTGCCTCGAAGTTGCGAACAACCGCTCACCCAGGTCGCCGCATGTCCTGCTGCGGTGCATGAGAGGCGCTACGCAGCCATTGTTCTGTCACCGTTGCGCGGATCGCGCCTGTCCATCGGACGACATGCCACGACATCGGTCCCACAGCCCCATCGGTTTGCTAACGTGGCGGCGCCTTCGAACCGGGAGATTCCATGTTCCGCCAGACTGTGGCCGTCCTTGCCGGACTGATTGCCGGCGCCCTGCCCATTGCCGCGCACGCTGCGCCCGCGCAGCCGCCGATCTTCGGTGCCTACTACCCTGGTGGTTCCGCCGAGCGCTATCCGGTGTCGAGCATTCCGGCCGAGCGCCTGACCCACCTGTTCTACGCGTTCTCGACCATCGAGGACGGGCGCTGCACGATCGGTGCGGAAGCGCCGAAGCATTTCGCCGCACTGGCCGAACTCAAGAAGGCGCATCCGCACCTGCGCACGCTGATTTCGATCGGCGGCTGGGGCGCAGGCGGGTTCTCCGATGCGGCACTGACCGAAACCAGCCGCAAGCGCCTGGTCGACTCATGCATGACGCTGTTCTTCGAGCGCCATGCAGGCAGCTTCGATGGTGTGGACATCGACTGGGAATTCCCGGTCAGTGGTGGGCCGAAGGAACTGGCGCACCGCCCGCAGGATCGCGCCAACCTGACCCGGCTCGCGCAGGCGTTCCGCGTGGCACTCGATGCGCGCGGTCGCAAGGCGGGGCAGCCGATGCTGCTGACCGCCGCGCTGGCCGCCGGTCGCCTGCAGACGGATGGCCCCTACGATCCGGCGGCGAGCTACGACCTGCCGGCGCTGGCCAAGGTGTTCGATTTCATCAACCTGATGAGCTACGACATGGGCACCGGCTTCTCGGCGGTGTCAACCTTCAACGCACCGCTGCTTGAGGTGGCGGCCGATCCACTGGCGCCGGAGCTGCGCCGTTGGAACAACGTGGCCGGTGCTGTGCAGTTTTACCGCGACCACGGCGTACCGGCCCACAAGCTGGTGCTGGGCGTGCCGTTCTACGGGCGCGGCTTCAAGGTTACAGGTGATGCCCCGGATGGGTTGTACCAGCCCTACAGCGCACCGGCCGATGCAGGCGACTGGCGGGTGATCAAGGCGCGCTATCTCGACCAGCCGGGCTGGACGAAGCACTGGCAGCCGCAGGCGCAGAGCCCGTGGCTGTACAACGCCGAACAGAAGGTCTTCATCAGCTATGAAGACCCGCGCTCGATCGGGCTGCGTGCGCAGTTCGCCCGCGAGCAGGGCCTGGCCGGTGTATTCATGTGGGAGCTGACCGGCGACGACGAGCAGGCCAGCCTGCTCAACGCCATGCTGGGCCCCTGGCAGAAGGCGCGCATCGGCGATTGAGCTGCATCAGGCGATGCCCGGCGCAATGCCGCAACGCCATCGGCCCAACCCCGCACAGCATGTCCACGCCCGCAGCGTTACGCTGCGGGCATGATCCATCTCGAACGCCTGGACCATCTGGTCCTCACCGTCGCCGACATCGACCGCAGCTGTGATTTCTACCAGCGCGTGCTCGGCATGCAGGTCGTGCGCTTCGGCGCGGGACGTACCGCGCTGCAGTTCGGCCAGCAGAAGATCAATCTGCATCCGGCCAGTGCCCCGCTGCAGCCGCATGCGTTACGACCCACGCCGGGCAGCGCCGACCTGTGCCTGGTCACGCATACGGCGGCAATCGATGTGCTGGCACACCTGCAGGCGCAGGCCGTCGCGGTGGAGGAGGGGCCGGTGGCCCGCACCGGCGCACTGGGTCCAATCGAATCGGTGTACTTCCGCGACCCGGATGGCAACCTGATCGAAGTCAGCCGCTACCTGGACCCAGCGCACCTGCTCCGGTAGCGCCGGGCCATGCCCGGCGAAGGCTCAGTTGGCCCAGACGCTGTTCGGATCGCCGTTGCGGGCGCGGCGTTGACTGGCCACTGCCAGGCGGGCGAAGCCGAAGGCCATGGCCAGCGCGATGGCATCGACCCAGAACAGCGGCCAGTGGCCACGCGCGGCCGCACGCCACAGCCAGTCACCATTGAGTGCGCCGTGCAGGATCGGCACCAGCGCGGTACTGATTGCCGCCGCCCACAGCAGCTCGCGTGCGGCCTGTGCCGGGCGACGCAGCGCGGCCCACAGCGCACAGGCCGCCCAGCTGCCGAAGCAGGCCCAGCGGATGCCGTGGTCGACCGCCGCCGGCGCCAGCCGTTCCAGCACCAGCGCGGTGAGGAACGCGACCGAGATCGCCACGCACAGGCCGATGCACACGCCGACCGTGGCCCGTGCCATGTTCACTCCGGCACGCGGTTGCTGCGGCTGGCGACGCTTGCGCCGCGACTCGATCCACAGCAGGTTGCCCGAGTAGAACAGGAACGCACCGCCCAGGCCGAGCAGGAAGTACAGCCAGACCACCACCCCGTTGCCGAACTCGCCGAAGTGCAGCGCATAGGCGGCGCTGAGCGTGGCGTGGTTGGCGTCGCGCTGGCCTGGCAGCTGGGTGGCCAGTACCTGGCCGGTGGCGACATCCAGCGCCACGGCGCCGAGCGGGCCGAGGGTGCCGGTGGATTCGCCGGTGATCTCGATGGTGGCGTTGGTGTCGCCCGCGTTGGCCAGCTTCAGGTAGGCCGGCTCGAAGCTGGTCACGCCCTGTGCGCGCGCCACCTCCAGCGCCCGCGCCTGCAGCACGCGCAGGCTGCCCGGCGGCGAGGGGATGCCGGTCGCTTCACGCACCGGTGCGGTGTCCATCGCTGTTGGCACGGCCTGCAGGGCCTTGCCGTCGAAGATCAGGGGGTTGAGCAGGGCCATCTGCACGAACACCAGGCAGAGCAGGGCGCCGGTCACCGCGAACATCAGGTGGAAGGGCAGGCTCAGTACGCCGATCACGTTGTGCGCGTCCTGCCACAGCTGTTTCAGGTTGCGCCCCGGACGCAGCGCGAACAGGTCGCCGAGCAGCTTCGGCAGATGGATCACCAGGCCGCTGAGCAGCGCCATGCCGTACAGCAGGCTGACAATGCCCATCACGTAGATGCCGGCCACGGGCAGGCCCAGGCTGTAGTGCAGCTCGTTGACCAGCTCGGCCAGCCCGGTCTGCGGCGGCGTCGGGCTGCCGCCAATCTGCCCCGGCCAGGCATAGCGCCAGCTGCCATCATCGGCCTGCCAGTACGCAAGTGGCTGCGGGTGGTCGGCGCCGGGGAAGGTCATGCCGACGTGGCGGCGGGCTTCCGGGTGTGTCGCCAGTACGTCTTCCAGCAGGTACTGCGCATCGTCCAGCCCGGCTGGCAGTGCGGTGGCCGCGCCCGGGGTCTGCCACAGCGGCAGGTCGTGATGGAACAGGGTCAGCGCACCGGCGTAGAAGGCCACGAACAGGCCGAACCCGGCGACCAGGCCGACCCAGGTGTGCAGGGTGGTGAACGTGCGCAGCGTCTGCGAACTGAACTTCATGGGAGAGGTCTCATTGCACCGCGCCGGTCAGGCGCAGCAGCCCGAGCACGGCGAAGCCGGCGGCGGCGCTGCCGCCCAGCACGAGCCAGGCACGCAGCGCGCTGCGGAAACTGAACGCCCACAGGGCGGCCAGCATCCACAGCGGGATGAAAGCGATCAGGGTCGGCACCAGCGCCCGCTGCCAGGGGCCGGGCGGCAGCCATGCCAGCAGGCCGGTCGCGGCCGCGGCCAGGAAGAAGCCGGCGACGATGCCGGCGAAGGCGCGCGGCCACATCAGGGCGACTCCGTGCCCGGGCGATGCCAGGCGGCCAGTGCCGGCAGCAGCATCGCCGCCAGCATCCAGGTGCACAGCATGGCCACCAGGCCGGCGGCAAAGCCGAGCTCGGCCATCCACAGCCACAGCGCGGCGGCGGCCGCGACCAGGCCGATCTGGCGGCCCAGGCGGCCGGCCCGGCGCAGGCGCGGCCAGCGGCAGTGCGGCGAGGCGGCATAGAAGGCCAGCGCGGAGAACATCGCCGCCAGCATGCCCAGGCTGCAGAAGCCCAGGGTGGAAAGGCCGACGGTGATCATTGCGGGCGGCCGCCGTGGCAGCGGGCCAGCGAACGCGGGGCACGGGCGGGGCCGGCGGGAGCCGGTCGGAGCGGGTGGCGCATCACGAGGTCCTGGGGGGAAGCGGGCAGGCTGGCACGGGGCGGGCTGCGCGGACATGGTAATCATTGCGTTTTCACGCCGCCAGCGAGGGCCATTCAGCGTACCGTACGGTAGCCCTTGGGCTTTCCGGTGCGCTGGTTTAAGATCATCACACTCCCTGACTGGAACAAGGTGGCCCGCGCCCAGCGCCGGCCGAGCGTGCGACATGAGCACTACCACCGCCCACTGTTGACCTGCCCCCGAAGGCCCTGTGTCCCTGGCGCCCTCGTGGCGCTTTTTTATTGCCCGGGCGCCGCCCCGGGAGCGCTTTCCAGCCCGCCCAGCGGGCCCCGCACGAAGCCACTCCGATGATCAACATTACCCTCCCCGACGGCAGCCGCCGCGAGTTTGAAAACCCCGTCAGCGTCATGGACGTCGCCCAGTCGATCGGTGCCGGCCTGGCCAAGGCCACCATCGCCGGTGCCGTGGATGGCGTGCTGGTCGATGCCAGCGACGTCATCGACCACGATGCCAGCCTGCGCATCATCACCGCCAAGGACGAGGAGGGCGTGGAGATCATCCGCCACTCCTGCGCCCACCTGGTCGGCCACGCCGTCAAGCAGCTGTACCCGGATGTGAAGATGGTGATCGGCCCGGTGATCGCCGAAGGCTTCTACTACGACATCTACTCCGAGCGCCCGTTCACCCCGGACGACATGGCCGCGATCGAGAAGCGCATGGGTGAACTGATCGCCCAGGACTACGACGTCATCAAGAAGATGACGCCGCGCGCCGAAGTGATCGAGATCTTCAAGGCCCGTGGTGAGGACTACAAGCTGCGCCTGATCGAGGACATGTCCGACGACATCCAGGCGATGGGCATGTACTACCATCAGGAATACGTGGACATGTGCCGTGGCCCGCACGTGCCGAACACGCGCTTCCTGAAGGCCTTCAAGCTGACCCGCATCTCCGGCGCCTACTGGCGTGGCGACGCGCAGAACGAACAGCTGCAGCGCATCTACGGCACCGCCTGGGCGGACAAGAAGCAGCTTGAGGCGTACATCAAGCGCATCGAGGAAGCCGAGATGCGCGACCACCGCCGCATCGGCAAGCAGCAGGACCTGTTCCACCTGCAGGAAGAAGCACCGGGCCTGGTGTTCTGGCACCCGAAGGGCTGGGCGCTGTGGCAGGTGGTCGAGCAGTACATGCGCAAGGTCTACCGCAACAGCGGCTACGGCGAAGTGCGCTGCCCGCAGATTCTGGACGTGAGCCTGTGGAAGAAGTCCGGCCACTGGGACAACTACCAGGACAACATGTTCTTCACCGAATCGGAGAAGCGCACCTACGCGGTCAAGCCGATGAACTGCCCGGGCCACATCCAGGTGTTCAACCAGGGCCTGCACAGTTACCGCGACCTGCCGATCCGCTACGGTGAGTTCGGTTCCTGCCACCGCAACGAGCCGTCCGGCGCGCTGCACGGCATCCTGCGCGTGCGTGGCTTCACCCAGGACGACGGCCACGTGTTCTGCACGGAAAACCAGATCGAGTCGGAAGTGACGGCCTTCCATCAGCAGGCGCTGGCGGTCTACCAGCACTTCGGCTTCGACGACATCCAGATCAAGATCGCCCTGCGTCCGGAATCGCGCCTGGGTGACGATGCGACCTGGGACAAAGCGGAGGGCGCGCTGCGCTCGGCGCTGACCGCCTGTGGCGTGGAATGGCAGGAGCTGCCGGGCGAGGGTGCCTTCTATGGCCCGAAGATCGAGTACCACCTGAAGGACGCCATCGGCCGTACCTGGCAGCTGGGCACCATGCAGGTCGACTTCATGATGCCGGGCCGCCTGGGCGCCGAGTACGTGGACGAGAACAGCCAGAAGAAGCACCCGGTCATGCTGCACCGGGCCATCGTCGGCTCGATGGAGCGCTTCCTGGGCATCCTGATCGAGCACCATGCCGGCCAGTTCCCGGCCTGGCTGGCCCCGACCCAGGTGGTGGTGGCCAACATCACCGACGCCCAGGCCGACTACGTCTCGGGCGTGACCAAAACCCTTGCGGAGCAAGGCTTCCGCGTCAGCTCGGATTTGCGTAACGAGAAGATCGGCTATAAAATCCGCGAGCATACGTTGCAGCGCGTGCCCTACCTGCTGGTCATTGGTGACCGCGAGAAGGAAAATGGGGCTGTGGCGGTGCGTACGCGTTCTGGCGAAGATCTGGGCAGCATGAGCCTGCAGGCCTTCATCGAGCGGCTCCACGCCGAGGGCGCGTAAGCAAAGGTCCGGTCCGGGCGCACAGGCACCCGGACCGGTTCGATACCCTTGGGAGAACGTAATATCAGCACCCCTGACAACAAACAGAACCGCAAGAATCAGGAAATCCGTGTGCCGCGCGTCCGCGTGATCGGCAGTGACGGAGAAATGATCGGCGTGTTGTCGCGCGACGAAGCGCTGTCCATGGCCGAAGATGAAGGCCTGGACCTGGTCGAAATCCAGCCGCAGGCCGATCCGCCGGTCTGCAAGATCATGGACTTCGGCAAGTTCAAGTTCGAAGCGCAGAAGAAGGCCAGCGAGGCCAAGAAGAAGACCAAGCAGGTCGAGATCAAGGAAGTGAAGTTCCGTCCGGTCACGGACGAGGGCGACTACCAGATCAAGCTGCGCAAGATGCGCGGGTTCCTTGAGGATGGTGACAAGATCAAGGTCAACATCCGCTTCCGTGGCCGTGAAATGAGCCACCAGGAACTGGGCCGCGAAATGGCCAACCGGATCGAGACCGATCTGGGCGAGGACATCGTCATTGAATCCCGTCCGCGCCTGGAAGGGCGTCAGATGGTCATGATGATCGCGCCGAAGAAGAAGACCTGAGGCCTGACGGGCCGCCCTCCGGGGCGCCTGGCTGAACGGTTCAGGGTGAAGGGGCGCCATCGGCGCCCCTTCGCTTTTGCGGCATGCCGGTGAATTGCCGTGAAAGGGTTGCAGGGGCTGGTGGCAGGGCGGTTTTGCCTGTATCATGCCCGGCTCGACCCACCCAGGACGGGTCGTACGCCGATCATGGCAGGACGGAAAGAGCGGCCCAGGCCGCCGCCAGATCAGTCAGAAACCAGGGTCATATCCCATCAAGGACATTGCAATGCCCAAGATCAAGACCAACCGGGCAGCGGCCAAGCGTTTCCGCAAGACCGCCTCGGGCAAGTACAAGTGCGGCCACGCCAACCGTAGCCACATCCTCACGAAGAAAGCGACCAAGCGTAAGCGTAATCTGCGTCAGACGGGCCATGTCCGTGCAGAAGACGCAGGCCGTCTGGACCGCATGCTCCCTTACCTCTGAGGAACTGAAAAATGGCACGAGTTAAGCGTGGCGTACAGGCGCGTCGCCGCCACAAGAAGATTCTGGATCTCGCCAAGGGCTATTACAACGCCCGTCGCAAGGTCTTCCGCGTCGCCAAGCAGGCGGTCATCAAGGCTCAGCAGTACGCCTACATCGGCCGTAAGCAGAAGAAGCGCAACTTCCGTTCGCTGTGGATCACCCGTATCAATGCGGCTGCCCGCATCAACGGCCTGAGCTACAGCCGCTTCATGAACGGTCTGCTGAAGGCCGGCATCACCCTGGATCGCAAGGTCCTGGCTGACATCGCCGTGCACGACGCAGCCGGTTTTGCTGCGCTGGCCGAAAAGGCCAAGGGCGCGCTGGCGGCATAAGTCCTTCCCGATGCCGTAACCGTTCACTCGGAACGGTGTCAGGTCAAGGCAATGCATGGGGAAGGGCGCAAGTCCTTCCCCATTCTTTTTTGGGTCCCGGCGAGGCCACGATGGCAGCGCGGGGACGGCGGTGGCGACAGGGGTCGGCCCTTCGCGCATCGCGATGGCAGATCGACTGGAGTTCCGGCCCCCCATGAGCGACATCCAATCCCTCACCACCCAGGCGCTGGCCGATGTGGCCGCCGCACAGAGCCCCGACGTGCTGGAACAGCTGCGCGTGGCCCTGCTTGGCAAGAGTGGCAGCATCACCTCGCAGCTCAAGCAGCTCGGTGCCCTGCCGGCCGACGAGCGCAAGGCCGCCGGTGAAGCGATCAACCAGGCCCGTGACGCGCTGACCCGCGCGCTGGGTGAGCGCAAGGCGCTGCTGGAAGACGCGGCACTGGATGCGCGCCTGGCCGCCGAAGCCATCGACATCACCCTGCCGGGTCGCAACGGCGACCGTGCCGGCCTGCACCCGATCACCCGCACCCTGGAGCGCATCACCGGCATCTTCGGCCGGCTGGGCTACGAGCTGTCGGAAGGGCCGGAGATCGAGGATGACTGGCACAACTTCGAGGCGCTGAACTTCCCGCCGCACCACCCGGCGCGCGCCATGCACGACACCTTCTACTTCGGCGACGGACGCCTGCTGCGCACGCATACCTCCGGTGTGCAGGTGCGCTACATGGGCGACCACGCGCCGCCGCTGCGCATGATCGCCGCCGGCAAGGTGTACCGCAGCGACAGCGACCAGACCCACTCGCCGATGTTCCACCAGGTCGAAGGCCTGCTGGTGGACGAGCATTCGACCTTCGCCGACCTGAAGGGCACGCTGGCCGAGTTCGTGCGCGCGTTCTTCGAGCGCGACTTCGAGATGCGTTTCCGTCCCAGCTACTTCCCGTTCGTTGAACCGGGTGCGGAAGTGGACATCGCCTGGCAGCAGCCCGATGGCAGCACCCGCTGGCTGGAAGTGCTCGGCTGCGGCATGGTCCATCCGAACGTGCTGCGCAATGTCGGCATCGATCCGGAGCGCTACACCGGCTTTGCCTTCGGCATGGGCGTGGAGCGTTTCGCGATGCTGCGCTACGGCGTCAACGACCTGCGCGCGTTCTTCGAGAACGACGTGCGGTTCCTGAAGCAGTTCGCGTAAGCCGCAACCGTGTAGAGCCGAGCCATGCTCGGCTGCTTTTCTGGATGGACGCCTCCTTGCGCATGCGCTGGGCGACCACAAAAACCGCAACGGGAGGCACACCTCCCACCAGGGTGACACCATGAAATTCTCCGAAAACTGGCTGCGCAGCCACGTCCCGACCTCCGCCTCGCGCGATGAGCTCAGCGCGGTGCTGACCGCCATCGGCCTGGAAGTGGAAGAGGTGACCGCGCTTGGCGAAGGCCTCGAGCACGTGGTCGTGGCGCGCATCGTCGAAGCGGTGCGCCATCCCGAAGCCGATCGCCTGCAGGTGTGCAAGGTCGATGCCGGGCAGGGCGAGCTGCTGCAGATCGTGTGCGGCGCACCGAACGCGCGCCCGGGCCTGGTCGCGCCGCTGGCGATGGTCGGCGCGCAGATCGGCGAGCTGAAGATCAAGCTGGCCAAGCTGCGCGGCGTCGAGTCCAACGGCATGCTGTGCTCGGCCAAGGAGCTGGGCCTGGACAACGATGCCTCCGGCCTGCTGGAACTGCCGGACGACGCACCGGTCGGCCAGTCCCTGGTCGAGTATCTGGGGCTGCCGGACGCCAGCATCGAGATCAAGCTGACCCCGAACCGTGCCGACTGCTTCAGCCTGCGCGGCATCGCTTACGACGTCGCCGCCGCCACCCGCAGTGAAGTGCTGGACTTCGCGGCCGACGCCATTGCGCCGGTCGGCAGCCGCGAACTGTCGATCCAGCTCGACGCCGGCGCCGAAGCACCGCGTTACCTGGGCCGCGTCATCGAAGGCGTCAACGCCGCTGCCAAGACCCCGCTGTGGATGGCTGAGCGCCTGCGCCGCAGCGGTGTGCGTCCGGTCTCGCTGCTGGTCGACATCACCCAGTACGTGATGCTGGAGCTGGGCCAGCCGATGCATGCCTACGACCTCGGTACCCTGCAGGGCAGCATCGCCGTGCGCCGTTCGCGCGCGGGCGAGAGCCTGAAGCTGCTGGACGGCCGCGATGCCGCACTGGACGACAGCTTCCTGGTGGTTACCGATGCTGACCGTGCGGTCGGTCTGGCCGGCCTGATGGGCGGCTTCGATACCCGCGTCACCGACGCGACCACCGCCGTGTTCCTGGAAGCTGCGCACTTCGCGCCGGCCGCGATCATGGGCCGTGGCCGCAAGCTCGGCCTGCACACTGATGCCGGCCACCGCTTCGAGCGTGGCGTCGACCCGGCATTGCCGCGCACCGCCATCGAATACGCCACCCGCCTGGTGCTGGACCTCGCCGGCGGTACCCCGGCGCCGGTCACCGAGGCCGTGCGTGCCGATGACCTGCCGCAGCCGGCGACGATCGTACTGCGCCGTGCTCGCATCAGCCGCGTGCTGGGCATCACCATCGACGACGCCGAAGTCGAGCGCATCCTGCGCGCGCTGGGCATGGACGTGGCTGCGACGGCCGAGGGCTGGCAGGTCGTCGCGCCGAGCCGTCGCTTCGACATCGCCATCGAAGAAGACCTGATCGAAGAACTGGCCCGCATCCACGGTTACGAGCAGATCCCGACCACGCTGCCGGGCGGTGCCTCGCGCGTGGCGATGCCGAGCGAGACCCAGCTGGACGCGCTGAGCGTTCGTCGCCAGCTGATCGCCCGCGACCAGCAGGAAACCGTCAACTTTGCCTTCGTCGACGACGCGCTGCTGACCCAGTGGCAGCTGCGCGATGGCCTGGTACCGCTGGCCAACCCACTGTCGGCCGAACTGGCGGTGATGCGCCCGTCGCTGCTGCCGGGCCTGGTCGCCACGCTGGGCCGCAATGCCGCGCGCCAGTTGGGTCGCGTGCGCCTGTTCGAGCTCGGCCGGGTGTTCACCCAGCAGGCCGGAGATGGCCAGCCGGCGCCGCTGGAAACCCCGCGCGTGGCCGCTGCGGTCTGCGGTGATGCGCAGGCGGTGCAGTGGGGCCTGCCGACCCGCAAGGTCGACTTCCACGATCTGAAGGGCGACCTGGAATCGCTGGCCGCTGCCAGTGGCGCGCAGCTGGAGTTCCGCCCGTCGGCCCGTCCTTACGGCCACCCGGCGCGCTCGGCCGAGGTGTTCCGCGATGGCGTGGCGATGGGCTGGATCGGCCAGGTCCATCCGCGCCTGGTCAAGGCGATGGCCATCGAATCCGACGTCTACGCCTTCGAACTGGATCTGGAACCGCTGACCGCCCGCCGCCTGCCCCGTGCCGGCGAGCTGTCGCGCTTCCCAGCGGTGCGTCGCGACCTGGCGTTCCTGGTGCCTGAACAGGTGGCCTGGGCCGATCTGGCGGCGACCGTCCGCCAGGCCGCCGGCCCGCTGCTGCGCGACCTGAACCTGTTCGACCGCTACGTCGGCCAGGGCGTCGAGCCGGGATTCAAGAGTCTCGCTATGGGCTTGATTTTGCAGGACAAGTCGCGCACTCTGACGGACCGCGACGTGGATGCGGTGGTGGCCGAGGCGGTCACTGCCATCGAGCGTGAACATCACGCCCGGATCCGCGGCTGAGCGGGCAGCACTCGGGGGTAGCAGGCAATGGCATTGACCAAGGCGGAGATGGCGGAAAAGCTGTTCGACGAAGTCGGTCTGAACAAGCGGGAAGCCAAGGAATTCGTCGACGCGTTTTTCGATGTGCTGCGTGAAGCATTGGAACAGGGACGTCAGGTGAAGCTGTCGGGCTTCGGTAATTTCGATCTGCGGCGCAAGAACCAGCGCCCGGGTCGCAACCCCAAGACCGGCGAGGAAATTCCGATTTCCGCCCGTACGGTGGTCACCTTCCGTCCGGGCCAGAAGCTCAAGGAGAGGGTGGAAGCTTATGCTGGATCCGGGCAGTAACCGCGAACTACCGCCGATCCCGGCCAAGCGCTACTTCACCATCGGTGAAGTCAGCGAGCTGTGCGACGTCAAGCCGCACGTCCTGCGCTACTGGGAAACCGAGTTTCCCAGCCTTGAGCCGGCCAAGCGCCGAGGCAACCGCCGCTACTACCAGCGCCATGACGTGCTGATGGTGCGGCAGATCCGCAGCCTGCTGTACGAACAGGGCTACACCATCGGTGGTGCACGCCTGCGTCTGGACGGCCCCGATGCCCGCGAGGAATCGGCGCTGAGCAACCAGATCATCAAGCAGGTACGCATGGAACTGGAAGAAGTGCTGCAGTTGTTGCGCCGCTGATCCCATTTCCATCGTAATCCGCTATACTTCACGGCCCGCCGCACTGGCGGGCACATCGCAGCATCAGTCGGGGCGTAGCGCAGCCTGGTAGCGCATCTGCCTGGGGGGCAGAGGGTCGTCGGTTCGAATCCGGCCGTCCCGACCACTGTGATGAATCAAGAAGCCTGCGCAGCAATGCGTGGGCTTTTTTGTGCGCGCTGCTGATGCCGATGATCAGTCTTCAGCGAAGCGGTAGATCAGCTCCGGGTCGCCGTCATCCAATCCGTGCACGATGCCGCTGTCGATGAAGCCCGACGCAACGAGCAGGCGCTGCATGCCGATGTTGGAGGCATTGGTCGAGGTGAACAGCTTGCCGCGACCGCGCCGTGCGATCGCGTGTCGCAGCAGTGCGGTACCAATGCCGTGGCCGCGGCGTTCGCGCGCCACCATCAGCATCTCGACGAAGGCCTCGCCGAAGAAGTGGTGATGCATGACCAGGTAGCCGACGACCCTGCCGTCCTGCTCGGCGACATACACGCCGCCGTGTGCCAGCCAGTTGCCAATCTGCATGATCCGCTCTGGATCAATGGCTGCCACGCTGTCGAGCGCGATCAAGGCATCCGCGTCCTGGGGGCTGCCGTTACGCAGGCGCGGAGAACGGGACGTCCGGCTCATCGCGGGCGGAGCTGCAGCAACAGACCGCCACCCGATACAAAACAGGCGAGCAGGACGATGATCGACAGCGGCAGGTGGAATTCATTGCGACCGAGCAGGGCAAACGCCAGGTGGATCAGCGCCGTGCCAATGCCGAGCGCGCCACAAACCAGTGCATAGCCGCGCGCCGTGGATGTACCCAGCAGGGCATGGCGATAACCCCAAAGCACGGCGCCGACTGCGAACAGGTTGAACAGCAGGAAGCCCTGGATGCCGCCGGGCACATGGAACATGGTCCATTCCTGCCAGAACGCAGCGTCGATCTGATGCAGGATCAACGCCAGCAGCGTCGCCAGATACCATCGTTCCATGTCGTGCTCCCTACCATGCAGGCCATAGTCTATCGACTCCGCCTTGCACGCACGCCTACTCGTTGCAGCCAGCGCGTGGCAGGCAGTCAATACACCCGGAACTCGGCACGGCAGCCGTCGCTGACCCACACGCCGCGACGGTCCCAGCCCCAGTTGCGGTCCTCGATGCAGGTCGTCACCGATTTCTGCTTGACCAGCCGTACCTCGTGACGAACGCGAATCCGGCACTCC
Organism: Stenotrophomonas sp. 22692; assembly: GCF_052045015.1. Taxonomy (NCBI): domain Bacteria; kingdom Pseudomonadati; phylum Pseudomonadota; class Gammaproteobacteria; order Lysobacterales; family Lysobacteraceae; genus Stenotrophomonas; species Stenotrophomonas sp. 22692. The sequence goes on along the minus strand of NZ_JBQEMR010000014.1, from coordinate 43,973 downwards.
TTGTCCTTGTTCTCGTAGGACTCGCAGACCAGGCGTTCACCCTCGTTGTCGCGGTCACGGCCGCGGCCACGTCCCGGCCAGCGCCCGTATCCATCGGCGACGAACTCGGCTCGGCAGCCGTCGGTCACCCATAACGTGCGGCGGCTCTGGCCCCAGTTCTGGTTCTCCACGCAGCGGGTGACCGACAGTTGCCTGGCCAGGCGCATCGGGCCCTCGATGGGGCATTGCTCGGTCTTGTTGAACTGGGATTCGCAGCGCAGCGCTGGAATGTGATCAGTGTCGTAGTCCTGGGCGGCCACGGCGGTGGCGGCCAGCAGCAGGACAAGGCCGGCGCCGGTGATCGGCAGCAGCGGGCGAAGGGTCATAGGGAGCCTCGAGCGTGGATTCGGGTGGCAAGAATGACCCAGCACGGGGCCGTCGGAACGCATCGTTCCGGAAGTGGCTCAGTAAGGATTTAGTAGTGCGCACGGGCCCATGCAGAGGCTTACATCCCGTATCATCGCTGCACATCCGATCGCATCGGTTTACACCTTCTTACATGTCTTCCACGCCTGTCGGCGCAGCCTGTGGCTGCCGTCACTGGTGTGCGGGCGGCCTGTGGGGGAGGATGCGCGGACCACGACGACCACAGGGGGTTGCGTTGATCAGCAGTACCGTCATTCATCGCTCGGCCGACGCAGGCGGCGCCGAGGTGCGGGTCCTGGACACCACGTTCAAGGGCAAGCATGTGTTCATTGCCTGGGGTCTGCGCGGGCCGGAACTGACCCGCAGCGCGGACCCGGCTGCGACCGTGGCCGCACGCAAGGCGCTGCACGCGGTTGCCGGCCACAGCGAAGGGCCGCGCAGCCCGGAAGTGTTCATCGCCAACCAGTCGGCGGTGGCGATCACGGTCTATCGCCTGCTTACCGAAGCGCGCTCCGGCGATGCCATCTTCTTCCTGTGCGATTCCCAGGCGGTGGTCGAGTGGCTGATCACCGCGCTGGAAGTGCAGGGCGCGGACTGATTCCGCGTTCCGGCGCGCATTGATTCACGCCAGCGCCGCATCCACGGCGGCCCGCGCATGCAGTGCAGTGGTATCGAACAGCGGCACTGTGCTGTCCTCCGGCCGTACCAGCAGCATGATCTCGGTACAGCCGAGGATGATGGCCTCGGCGCCGCGCGCGACCAGTCTCTCGATCACGCCGGCGTAGACCTGTCGTGAGTGCTCGCTGACCACGCCGGCAATCAGCTCCTGGTAGATGATGTCGTGCACGCTGCGCCGGTCATCGGCATCGGGCACCAGCACTTCCAGATCGAAGCGATCCTGCAGCCGGCCGCGGTAGAAGTCCTGCTCCATGGTGAAGGCGGTGCCGAGCAGGCCCACCTTGCGTGCGCCTGCCTGCACGATGGCCTGGGCGGTGGGGTCGACGATATGCAGCAGCGGCAGTGGGCAGGCCGCCTCGATGCGGTCGGCCAGCGTGTGCATGGTGTTGGTGCAGACCAGCAGCAGATCGGCACCACCGGCCTGCAGGCGTCGTGCGGCGTCGACCATGTGGTCGCCCAGTGCATCCCAGTCGCCGTCGTGCTGCAGCTGCTTGATCGGGGCGAAGTCCACCGACCACAGCAGCAGCTGCGCGGAGTGCGCGCCACCGAGGCGCTGCCGTACGTCCTCGTTGATGAGCCGGAAGTACTGGGCCGAGCTTTCCCAGCTCATGCCGCCGATCAGGCCAAGGGTCTTCATGCATTGCTCCAGGGAAGAGGCTGTCATTGCAGCACAGCAGATCGGAGGGTTGCATTAAACATTAGTGGATACTAATGTATTGATCATGATCGAGAACGCCCTGTTCAAGGCGCTGGCCGACCCCACCCGCCGCCATATCTTCGAAAAGCTGGCCGAGGGCGGGCAGCATGCCAGCGCGCTGCGCGAGGGCATGGCGATCAGCCAGTCTGCGATGTCCCAGCACCTGGCAGTGCTGCGCGATGCCGGACTGGTGCATGAGCAGCGCCAAGGCCGCTTCGTCCACTACGAGGTCGATCCGCGCGGGCTGGCCCACATCGGCCGCTGGTTGCAGCGCTACCGGGCCTACTGGCCGGCGCGGATGTCCGCACTGCAGAACCTGCTGGAGGAGATGGACTGATGGACGACGTTCTGAACGAAGCGGCTCCCGCCTTGGTGATGGAGCAACGGCTGCCAGCGCCACCGGGACGGGTCTGGCGCGCACTGTGCGATCCGGCGCTGCGTGAGCGCTGGTTGCCTGCAGCCGATCTTGCCGACCCGCAGCCCTGCCTGTGCGAGGAGGGACGGGAGCTGGGCTTCCGCTTGCGCGATGCGCAGCCCCCACATCTGCACAGTCTGGTGTGTTTCCGGCTGCGCGCGGATGGGGGTGGAGGGACGGTGCTGACCATCGTGCATCGGCTCACTGACCGGCGTTCTCTGATCCCGCCGGCTTCCAACGATGAGCATCGCACGGTGATGCGCGCGGCTTGAACCAGCGCTTGGATCGAACGCTATAGGGAGCAGGCACATGCGGGACAGGATGCAGCTGGTACCGATGGTGGTGGAACGCAGCGAGCGCGGCGAGCGTTCCTATGACATCTACTCGCGGCTGCTGCGCGAGCGCATCATCTTTCTCAACGGCGAAGTCGATGACACCGTGTCGGCGCTGGTCTGCGCGCAGCTGCTGTTCCTGGAATCGGAAAACCCGGAGAAGCCGATCCATCTGTACATCAACTCGCCAGGCGGAGTCATTTCCAGCGGCTTGGCGATGTACGACACCATGCAATACATCTCGGCCCCGGTGCATACGCTGTGCATGGGCACCGCGCGGTCGATGGGGTCGTTCCTGCTGATGGCCGGCGAGCCCGGTCACCGCGCGGCGTTGGCCAATGCCAGCCTGCACGTGCACCAGCCGCTGGGCGGGGTGCAGGGCCAGGCTTCGGACATCTTCATCCACGCCGAGGAAATGCAGCGCACCAAGCAGCGCATCACCCGGCTGTATGCGCAGCATTGCGGACGCAGTGTCGAGGAGGTCGAGCAGACCCTGGACCGCGATCATTTCATGAGTGCCGAGCAGGCATGCGAATGGGGCCTGATCGACCAGGTACTGGTACGGCGCGACGCGCACGCGGCCTGAGCCTGCCTCTGTAACCACCACATCCACGCTGTGCTGTATGTGCCGCGCGTTGCAGACGCACTCTATGCTGGTACGGTCTTCTGAAGTGGATGTGCGCCATGGCCCTGCATACCTGGTGGTGGTTCCTGGCCACGGTGTTTGTTCTGTGTGGCACGCCGGGGCCGAACATGCTGCATATCCTCGGCCGCAGCGTCGGACTCGGCTTCCGCGGCAGCGTGCCGGCGATGGCCGGCTGCCTGCTGGCGATGCTGCTGGTGCTGGCCGCGTCCGCTGCTGGCCTGAGCGCATTGCTTCATTCCTCGCCGATGCTGTTCGAAGTGCTGCGCTATCTGGGTGTGGCCTACCTGGCCTGGCTGGGCCTGAAGGCATGGCGCGATAGTTGCCGTCCCGCGCCTGCGGTGACGGTGGATGCCGCACTGCCGATGACGCCGACGCTTGGTGCCTGGACCGTGTTCCGTGGTGGCCTTCTGGTGGGCCTGAGCAATCCCAAACTGCTGCTGTTCGCGGCGGCGTTCCTGCCGCAGTTCGTCGATCCGTCACGCGGCCAGGCACTGCAGTACAGCGTGCTGGTGGCCACCTTCGCCGCCTGCGAACTGTTCTGGTACGTGATGTATGCAGCCGGTGGCCATGGCCTGCGCCGCTGGCTGGCCAAGCCGTTTGCACGACGCTGGTTCGAGCGGCTGGTGGGCAGCGTGTTCCTGGCGTTTGCCGTCGCGCTGCTGCGCTTCCGTCCGCGCTGATTCACGCCGCGCACGCGGCCTGTTCACGACTGCCGCATCGGCCACGGCCTAGCCTGATCATCCAGTAGGCAGTCCCTGTGGGGAAAGGTTTGACATGATCAAGTGGGCCATCATCTTCGCCATCATCGGCGTCATTGCGGGCGTGCTCGGCTTCGGTGGCATTGCCGGTGCCGCGGTCGGCATCGCCAAGTTCCTGTTCTGGGCCGGCATCATCATCGCCGTGGTGCTGTTCCTGCTCGGCATGACCGTAGCGAAGAAGGTCAGCTAGCGTTGATCGCGCAGCAGCGTGCTCAATGTGCGCTGCTGCGCGAGAACAGATTGATCACCAGTACACCGGCGCAGATCAGGCCGATGCCGATCAACGCGGGTGCATCCAGGCGCTGCTTGAACACTGCCAGCCCGATCAGCGAGATCAGCACGATGCCGACGCCGGACCAGATCGCGTAGGCGATGCCGGTCGGAATCGACTTCATGGTCATCGACAACAGGTAGAAGCACAGCCCGTAGCCGACCAGCGCGCCCAGCGTCGGCGCCAGCCGGCTCATGCCGTCGGACGCCTTCAGCAGTGATGTCGCAATCACTTCCAGCACGATGGCGGCAGCAAGGTAGAGGTAGGGATTCATTGCGCGCTCCAGTTCACTGCGGGTCGCACAGTTTCAGGGCCTGCTCGGCCATGGCCAATGCGTTGGCACGTTCCTCCTCGTCCAGCGGACGCCCATAGGCCGTGGCCCAGTAGCCATCGGCAGCGCAGCGCGCCGCGTACAGTCGGGGATCGTTGGCTTCGCCGGCGAATTCGGCCAGCATCGCACGCTTCCAGGTGCGCCAATGCGCGAGCAGGGCCGGTTCCATCAGGTTGCCGAGGGTCAGGCCGATGTCGTTGTCCTGCTCCTGCTGCAGCAGATGCTCGAAATTGGCCTGCACATAGGCGCGGCTGAAACGGCCATGGCCTTCGGGATTCTCCTGCAGCAGGGCGCGTACCCGCGCTTCGAACTCGCCGATGAGCGCTCCGACGGCTTCATCCACCAGTGCCTGCTTGCTGCTGAAATGATGGAACAACGCACCCTTGCTGACACCAGCGGCCTGCGCGACGTCCTGCACGGTCAGCGCGGCCAGGCCGTTACGGCCGATCACTTCAATGGTGGCCTGCAGCAGTGACTGGCGCACGCTGTCGGGCGCCTTGCGGCGCGAACGGGAGGGGGATGCGGACATGGTGGGAAGAAACCGACTGGACGGTACGATTGTAGCGCAGGCCCGCTGTGTTGCCGCGCGCTGCCGGCCTGGACCGGCAGCGGAACCGTCATGCGTCGACGCGGGCGAAACGTGGTTGCGGTCCGTGCTCGCCGGGCACCTGCTCGACGAACATGGCGTACGGGCGTACCCACAGGCCGCCTTCGCCATACAACGCGCGGTACAGCACCATCGGCTGCAGGGTCTCGCTGCTGCGGACGATGTCCAGCACTTCGTACTCGCCGCCCTTGAAGTGGCGGTAGCGGCCCGGGGCCAGGGTGGGGAGCGGACTCAGCTCAGCCATGGTGGGCACGACTCACTTGCGCGCCGGGCTGGCAGGCTTTGCGCAATAGGCGTTGATGGCTTCGGCGGTGTTGGCCAGGCCCTGTGCCTGCGCCAATTCCCACGGGCGTTCGCAACGCTGGCTGTGCTCGCACCACTGGTAGCCGGCCGAACCGATGCAGCCATGCGCATCGCGATCACCGCCGACCACCGGCGTGGCTGTCGCTTCGGCGTGCGTGGGTGCCTTGTCCGGGCTGGCGCAGGCGACCAGGACCAGTAGCGCGGGAATCAGAAGAAGGGATTTCATCGGCGGAGCTCCGTGCCTAAAGCAACAGTGTCGGCCGCAGGAAAAATGGCAGCAAGTGCTCAGTGCAGGGCGGCGCGGATCAGTTCCTCGATCAGCACCAGATAGCTGGCCACGAAGTAGAACTTCAGCAACGTCGAACGCTGCTGCGAGAAGAAGGTGCGCATGTGGAAGGGGCCCCTGTTGGTGACGGTAGTGTGAAGCTCTGTCAACTCCGTGACAAGGGTCACGAAAGGGATTCACTAAACGGCCTCAGGGATGTGAGGGCGGGGCGGTCTGACAGTCCGGCGCGGCATTTTCGTACAAATCTGATAGGCCATCCCGGAGGTGCTCGCTAGCCTGATGGTGTACCGGCACTCAGAGCCTTCCGCTGCCGGCGTGCCTTCATTCCGCAGGAGTCTTCCAATGGTCATTACCGTTCAATGCAACGCCCGGCACTGGTCCGTACTGGATCCGCAGGCGCATGACGCCACCCGTTATGCACGGGGCGCCGAGGCTTTCGATGTCGCTGCGGCGCGGGCCCTGGAGCACCACCGCCGTACCGGCCAGCGCAGCACGGTACGGGTCGAGGCGCTCGGCAATTCGGTGGACGCACTCCACGTCGGAAGTTGACACCACCGGCTGAGGCGCAGTCAGCCACGGTTGAGTTGTTTGAATGGGGAAAAACCGCCGTGGGGCGCCCCCCTGTGCGCCGCGCCACGAATCCCCGATGCTTGCGCCATCGTATTCATCCGGAGATCCCGATGGGCAAGGCACTCACCTGGCGCACCCTGGCCTGCACCCTGCTGCCAATGCTGGCGGCCGCGGGCGGCGCGCAGGCGCAGAGCTATGGTTACGGTTATGACGACGATCGCTACGGCGGTCGTGATGGCGGCGGCATCGTACGCTGCGAATCGATCAAGAACCGCAGCAATGAATGCCGCCTGGAAGGCCGTGCCCGGATGATCCGCCAGTTGTCGGGCTCGCCGTGCGTGGAAGGCGAGACCTGGGGACAATCGCGCTATGGTGTCTGGGTTACCCAGGGCTGTCGTGCCGAGTTCGTTGGTGAGTACCGCCGCGGCGGTGGCTGGGGTGGTGGCCATGGCAACGGCTGGGGCAATGGTGGCAATGGCTGGGGTGGGGGTGAGGTGATCACCTGCCATTCCAACGGTCATCGCCAGGAGTACTGCGATGCGCGCATCCGTCGTGGTGTGCGCCTGGTCCGCCAGGATTCACGCAGCGCCTGCATCGAGGGCCAGACCTGGGGCTGGGACCGCCGTGGCATCTGGGTCAGCGACGGTTGCCGGGCGCAGTTCCAGGTGAATTGAGCACGCGCCTCGAAAATCAGAATAATCTGATACAGCTCACATTTTGAACGTCGTATCTTCTGCGATCAGGGCACCTCTGCGTGCCCCTGATCCGCCGCGATGAAGTCTGCCGTAACCGGCACGCCCGTCCCGCCACCGTCGATACGCTGCCTCAAGGAGTGAGCTGCATGTTGATCCGCCTGCAATGCGAGCAACGCCAATGGCGCGTGCTGCACCCGGACCGGCCGGAACCGATCGAGTTCCGCGATGGTGCCCGGGCCTACGATTTCGCTGAAACCCTTGCACGCCTCCACTTCGTCGACACCGGGCAGCGCGCTGCGGTGCGGGTGGAGGCCAGCGGCGCGTTCGTGGAAGCGGTCAGCTACGGCTGAGAGCTGGGGCTCCCTGATCTGTCCCCACGCATGGCGTGGATCGACCCCTGTTCCGCAGTGGATCCACGCCATACGTGGATCCACTGGGTGGTGACCGGTCTCAGCCTGCCGCGCTGAGCGGCGGGGTCCCGGCAGCCAGCTGCGGCCAGCGCTTGAGTACCGCCGCGCGGATGCCTGCGGCGTCGATGCCGGCTTCGGCCAGCAGGTCCTCGCGGCTGGCGTGGTGCTGGTAGCTGTCGGGCAGGCCCAGGTGCAGGATCGGGCGCAGCACGCCTTCGGCATTGAGCAGCTCACCGACGCCGGAGCCGGCGCCACCGGCCACCACGTTGTCTTCGATCGTCACCAGCCCCTCGTGCTGGGCGGCGACAGCCAGCACCAGCTCGCGGTCCAGCGGCTTGATGAAGCGCATGTTGACCACGCTCAGGCCCAGTTCGCGGCCAACCTGTTCGGCGGCGGCCACGGTGCTGCCGAAGGCGAGCAGGGCGATACGACTGCCCTGCAGGCGCAACTCGCCCTTGCCGATCGGCAGGGTGGACAGGTCGGTGCCGGCAGCCACGCCGGTGCCGGTGCCGCGCGGATAGCGCACGGCGGCTGGGCCCGGGTGCTGCAGGCCGGTGCTGAGCATCTGCCGGCACTCGGCCTCATTGGATGGCGCCATCACCACCATGTTCGGAACGCAGCGCAGGAAGCTCAGGTCGAGGTTGCCGGCATGGGTCGCACCGTCCGGGCCGACCACACCGGCGCGGTCAATGGCGAACAGAACATCCAGGTCCTGGATGGCCACGTCATGTACCAGCTGGTCGTACGCGCGCTGCAGGAAGGTCGAATAGATCGCCACCACCGGCTTGCCCCCCTGGGTCGCCATGCCGGCGGCCAGCGTGACCGCGTGCTGTTCGGCAATCGCCACGTCGAAGTAGCGCTGCGGGTATTCCTTGCTGAAACGCACCAGGCCGGAGCCTTCGCGCATCGCCGGGGTGATGCCGTACAGGCGCGGCTCGGCGGCGGCGGCATCGCACAGCCAGTCGCTGAACACGTCGGTATAGGTGGGCTTCTTGGCGCCAGCCTTGGCCACCAGGCCCTTGTCCGGATCGAACGGACCCACCGCGTGGTAGCCGATCTGATCGCCTTCGGCCGGCTCGTAGCCCTTGCCCTTTGTCGTCATCACGTGCAGCAGCTTCGGGCCCTTGGAGGCGCGCAGCGTCTTCAGGGTGGACAACAGGGCCGGCATGTCGTGGCCGTCGATCGGGCCGGTGTAGTGGAAACCCATTTCCTCGAACATCGTGGACGGCACGAACATGCCCTTCCAGTGTTCTTCCCAGCGCTTCACGAAGCGCGCAGGGTTGTTCTTCTTGTCGCCGAGGATCTTCTTGCCGCCTTCGCGCAGTGCATTGAGCGTGCGGCTACCGGTAGCACGGCCGAGCATCTTGGTCAGGCCGCCGACCGCCTCGGAGATCGACATGTTGTTGTCGTTGAGGATCACCAGCAGATTCGGTTCCGGCTCCATGCCGCCGGCGTGCATCAGCGCTTCGAAGGCCATGCCGGCGGTCATCGCACCGTCACCGATCACCGCAACGACCTGGCGGTTGTCGCCTTCGGACTGGCGAGCGATGGCCATGCCGAGCGCGGCCGAGATCGAGGTCGACGAATGGCCGACGCCGAAGGTGTCGTACTCGCTCTCTTCACGCTTCGGGAACGGTGCCACGCCGTCCTTCTGCTTGACGGTGTGGATCTCGTCGCGGCGACCGGTCAGGATCTTGTGTGGGTAGGTCTGGTGACCGACGTCCCAGACCAGCTGGTCCTGCGGGGTCTGGTACAGGTAGTGCAGGGCCACGGTGAGTTCGATCACGCCCAGACCGGCGGCGAAGTGGCCGCCGCTCTTGCCCACCGACTCGATGAGGTAGGCACGCAGTTCGTCGGCGACCGCCCTCAATTCGGATTCGTCGAACGTGCGCAGGTCATCCGGTGTCTGGATGCGCGCGAGGCGGGGATAGCGGGCAGAGTCGATCATCATGTTCGCACTTGTTCTGAACGCCCATTTTCGCCCTCAAACGGGGGTGGGGCAAGCAAACGCCGCCGCCCGTGACAGGACGGTGAGGGTTGCATTTTCGGCGATTCAGGTGCTCAGTTTTGAGCGCTTCGGCAATTGCGCCTTCAGGAAGGCCATCTGGTCGGCCAGGATGTTGCGGTTGGACAGGATCAGATGCTCGATCCAGCTGGGCCGGTAGGGCACCGCCAGCAACGGCATTCCGGCCTGCTGCGGGGTGCGGTCGCTCTTGCGCGAGTTGCAGTGGAAGCAGGCGGTGACCACGTTTTCCCAGCAGTCCAGGCCGCCCTTGGACAGTGGCATGACGTGGTCGCGGGTGAGCGTGGGGCGGTTGAACTGCTGGCCGCAGTACATGCACAGGTGGGCGTCGCGGGCGAACAGGGCCGGGTTGGTCAGGTTCGGCGTCGGGTCGATCGCGCGGGAGCGGGCGTGGCCGCGGGCGGCGATGATCGGGTGCAGGTCCATGCCGCTCTGCAGGCCGCTGAAGCGATTGGTGCCGCCGTGGATGTGCAGGCAGGGATCGCCGAGTGTCCAGGCGACGGCTTCGCGGGCGTAGAGGCACGCCGCATCCTGCCAGGTGATCCAGTCCAGTACGCGTCCGTGGGCATCAAGCGAGAGCAGCCGGACGGAACCGGGTCGATGCAGCGTCGTGGCGTTGGGCGATGCTTCGGCGCCCGGAGCAGAAAACGGAGCTCCGGCTTCGATCAGACCCAAGCGTGTAGTGTCTGTCTCCATCGGGAGAACAGCTTATACCTGAATCATTGCGATTTGGGTATCGCCCTGTGGGCGAAACCCAAATCGCAAGATTCAGGTCCGCGCATTCCTCCTATCCCCCGCACCTGTCGGTGCGCCCCCCTTAACAAAGGGGGGCTCTTCTCCAGAGGGATTTCGGTGGTTTTCATCCACGCGTGGCGTGGATCTACGCAGATCGCGGGGAACTGTCAGAGGCGGGGCGGCGTGTCCTGCCAGCCCACACCGCCCCGCCATCCACCGGGATGCAGCTGTTGCTTTTGCGGTTGCCGGCCAGCGGCCGGCGCAACCGCGGGTGCCGGGCGGCAGCCCGGCTCAGGCGCCGAAGCGCTCGTCGTCCATCGCCATCAGCGGGGCGGCGCCGGCCTGGATGGCGGCGGCATGGCTGAGCGTGCGCGGCAGCACGCGGGCGAAGTAGAACCGCGCGGTCTCGCGCTTGCCCTGGGCGAAGGCGGCGCCGTGCGCGCTGGCATCGGCGGCGGCCACGCTGCGGGCCCACCAGTAGGCCAGAACCACGTACCCCGAATAGAACAGGTAGTCGTAGCTGGCCGCACCCAGTTCGTCCGGGTTGGCGGCCGCGCGCTGCAGCACGTCCAGGGTCAGCTTGCCCCATTCGGTGGCCTTTGCGCGCAGCGGGCCGATGAACTCGGCCAGCGCTTCGTTGCCCTCGTGTTCCTTGGCGAAGGCTTCGATCTCGGCCAGCATCAGCTTCAGGCCGGCGCCCTGGCTGGACGCGGTCTTGCGGCCGATCAGGTCCAGTGCCTGGATGCCGGTGGTGCCTTCATAGAGCGTGGTGATGCGGGCGTCGCGCGCAAGCTGCTCCATGCCGTGCTCGCGGATGTAGCCGTGGCCACCGAAGCACTGCAGGGCGTTGTAGGTGTTCTCGATACCCCACTCGGTCTGGCAGGCCTTGGAGATCGGGGTGAGGAAGCTCACCAGGGTGTCGGCGCGCTCGCGCTCGGCGGCGTCCTCGGCATGGTGGGCGACATCGATCAGGGTGGCAGCGTGCAGGGCCAGCAGGCGGCTGCCCTCGACCAGCGACTTCACCGTCATCAGCATGCGACGCACATCCGGGTGGACCAGGATCGGGTCGGCCGGCTTGTCGGGGAACTTGGCGCCGCTGAGGGCGCGCGACTGCAGGCGCTCACGGCTGTACTTCAGCGCGTTCTGGTAGGCGCGCTCGGACAGGCCAATGCCCTGCAGGCCCACACCCAGACGCGCGGTGTTCATCATGGTGAACATCGCCTGCAGGCCCTTGTGCGGCTGGCCGACCAGGTAACCCTGCGCACCATCGAAGTTCATCACGCAGGTGACCGAACCCTTGATGCCCATCTTGTGCTCGATCGAGCCGCAGCGCAGTGCATTGCGCTCGCCGACGTTGCCATCGCGGTCAACCTTGAACTTGGGGGTGACGAACAGCGAGATGCCCTTGGCGCCCGGAGGGGCGTCAGGCAGCTTGGCCAGCACCAGGTGCACGATGTTGCCGGTCAGGTCGTGCTCGCCGGCGGTGATGAAGATCTTGGTGCCGGTGATCGCGTAGCTGCCATCGGCATTCGGCTCGGCCTTGGTCTTGAGCAGGCCCAGGTCGGTGCCGCAGTGCGGTTCGGTCAGGCACATGGTGCCGGTCCAGCGGCCTTCGATCAGCGGCTTGAGGAAGGCCTCGTGCTGCCAGGCTTCGCCGTGCTGCTTCAGCGCTTCGATGGCGCCGTGCGAGAGCAGCGGGAAGTTGCCCCACGCCAGGTTGGCGGCGTTGATCATTTCGTTGAGCGGCACGCCCAGGGTGTGCGGCAGGCCCTGGCCGCCCAGTTCCGGCGAGGCGGTCAGGCCGGTCCAGCCGCCATCGACGAACTGGTCGTAGGCCTGCTTGAAGCCGGGCGGGGTGGTCACTTCACCGGTGGCCTGGTCGAGCACGCAGCCGATCTCGTCGCCGACGCTGTTGAGCGGGGCCAGCACGGTGGCGCTGAAGCGGCCGGCTTCTTCCAGCACGGCATCGACCACGTCGGCGGTGGCGTCGGTGAAGCCCAGGCGGGCGAACAGGGGTTCGACCTTGAGCACGTCGTGCAGGGCGAAACGGAGGTCGGAAAGCGGGGCGGTGTAGCTGCTCATCGGTACGTCTCGATTTGATCAGGGACAGGGGGAGCGGCGCCGGGCGCCGCGGCGGAAAGCGGGAGTCAGCGCAGCACGCCCGGCAGGCCCGGGGCCTGGTTGAGGGTGCTGCGGCTGCTGATGTCGAAGCTGCGCTGCTTCTTTTCCTGCGGCGTGGCCGCCACCGTTCCCTTCAGGCCGTAAGCCAGGGTGCGGTTGCTGGCCAATGCGTCGGCCACCACCAGGCGTGCGGCCGAGCTGGGCACCAGGTCGACATTGATGACATCGGCCGAGGTGCCGCCGATGGAGATGCCCGGCTTGGCCTGCAGGGTGCCGGCGTCGCTGTCGCCCACGGTCAGCGCCAGCGCGACGTCATCGAAGGTCATGGGCATGGAGCTGTAGTTCTGCAGGCGCAGGGCCACGGTCCAGTTGCCGTCGGCGCGCACGGTCAGCTGCTGCAGGCTGGCCGCCGGTTCCGAAACACGCTTGACGATGCCGTTGTTGCAGGCAACAAGGGCGAGGGTGCACAGGACGATCAAGGCGATACGGAAGCGGTGGAGCATGGGCGCAGGTCCTCTGGAGGGGTGCGTTGGATAAGCATACTACGGCGTATGGTCGTTTGGATCGCCTGTGGCGACCCGTCGCAGAGGGTAGCGCGTGAAGATGGCGGCCGGGCGTGCGCAGCGCCGGATGGCGCACGCGTGGTGCGCTGGATGCCGGGCGGTTCAGTCGGCGGGCGTATCGCGAATCGGGGCCATCAGGCGCAGTGGGCCGAGGTCGTAGCCCATGGCTTCGGCTTTTTCTTTCAGCTGTTCGAACCGGGCGCGATCCATTTCCGGCAGGCGCGAGAGAATCCACAGGTACTTGCGGTCCGGTTCACCGACCAACGCCCACTGATAGTCCGGATCCAGTGCCAGGACCCAGTAGTCGGCCCAGACCAGCGGCACCCAGCTCAGCCAGTCCGGCACGAAGCGCACCTGCAGCTGGCCGGGATGGCCGGCAACCGGGCGTGCTACGCCTTCAGCAATCACACGTTCTCCGTCGCCGTTGCGGCAGGCGTTGGTGACACTGATGCGGCCATCGCGGCGCAGCCCGTAGTTGGCGGTGATCTCGCCGACGCACTGCTTCTGGAACGACACCGGAAGATGCGCGATCTCGTGCCACTGGCCGGCATGGCGATCGATGTCCAGCATGTCGACCGCGCGCACCGGCTCGGCGGCGATCACCGGCAGGGCGGCCAGCAGCAGGCAGGCGAGCAGGGCGGGGCGCAGATGCATCGACAGGCTCCAGGCAGGAGTCTGGAGCGTAGGTGCCGCGGCGCGCGGCGGTGTAAATGTTTCGTCAACCGGACGGCGGTGGGCTGGCATGTATCGAGGCCAGGGGGGAATCGCAGATCGCAGACAAAAAAAGACCTGCATTTCTGCAGGTCTCTGAAGATGGTGGCCGAAGACGGAATCGAACCGCCGACACGGGGATTTTCAATCCCCTGCTCTACCAACTGAGCTACTCGGCCACATGTTTCGTTGCAGCGAGGTCGCTGCCAAGGACGCATATATTACGGAGGTCGGCTGCCTTCGGCAAGCGTTTTGCCAAGATTTCTTCACATTGCCGTCTGCGCGCTCGCAAGTGCTTGATCCTCCTTCGTGGGGCGGGGCGTGGTCAGTCGATCATCGTCTGCGGTGGAAATCAGCAGATCGCCGCGATCATCAAAGCTGCAAGGGCAAGGGCTGCGCCGGACCCGCGCCGCGCCGGTCCATGGAACGCTGTTTTCGTGGCCGCCATCGGGGATGGCTGCGGCGTAGTGTCGGCACTCCTTTCCTGATGCTGGCAACAGCAGAGACCTGGCCATGTCCGATTCCTCGACCACCTCCCGCATCGTGCTTGCGTCGCGTCCGCAGGGGGCGCCAAGTGCAGCCAATTTCCGCCTGGAACAAGTTGCGTTGCCGTCATTGGCCGCTGGCGAGGTGCTGCTGCGCAACCGCTACCTGTCGCTGGACCCGTACATGCGGGGACGCATGGACGAGGGCCCGTCGTACGCCGCGCCGGTGGCGGTGGGCGCGGTGATGGAAGGGCAGACCGTGGCCGAGGTGTTGCAGTCGAACGCCGAGGGCGTAGCCACAGGTGAGCTGGTGCTGGCACCGGGTGGCTGGCAGACCCACGCGGTGCTGCCGGCCAAGGCACTGGGGCGCCGGCTGGATCCGGCCGGGCTGCCGCTGAGTACGGCGCTGGGGGTATATGGCATGCCCGGCTTCACCGCCTATTCCAGCCTGCATGAAATCGCCCGTTTGAAGGCGGGCGAGACGTTGGTGGTGGCTGCCGCGACCGGGCCGGTGGGTGCGACCGTGGCGCAGCTGGCCAAGCTGCAGGGCGCGCGCGTGGTCGCCATCGCCGGTGGCGAAGCCAAGCGCGCTTACCTGCAGACGTTGGGGGTGGACGTGGCGCTGGATCATCGCGCCGCTGATTTCGCCGCGCAGCTGCGCGCAGCGGTTCCTGCGGGTATCGACGTGTATTTCGAGAACGTGGGCGGGCACGTGCTGGATGCAGTGCTGCCGCTGCTCAACGACTTCGCCCGCGTTCCGGTGTGCGGCACCATCGCCACCTACAACGAGCGCGGCGTCGAGCAGCCCGGTCCGGACCGGTTGCCCGCACTGTTCAGCCAGATTCTGCGCCAGCGCCTGACCGTGCGCGGTTTCATCGTGCACGACTTCAACCACCTGTGGCCGGACTTCGAACGCGAGATGCCGCAGTGGCTGCGCGATGGCCGCATCCAGTACCGCGAGGATGTGGTGGAAGGGCTGGAGAATGCGCCGGAGGCGTTCTTCGGGCTGCTGAAGGGGCACAACTTCGGCAAGCTGGTGGTGAAGCTGGATTGAGGGCTTGGCGGTGTGCCGACCAAGGTCGGCACCTACCGGAAGCTGGGCGTGCCGACCAAGGTCGGCACCCACGTCAGACAGTCGAGGCCTTTTCCCGGCGCAGCAGTTCGCGCTTGCGCGCTACACCCCACGCATAGCCGGACAGGTCCCCATCGCGACGTACGACGCGGTGGCAGGGAACTGCCACCGCCAGCGGGTTGCTTGCGCATGCACGTGCTACGGCACGGCTCGAGCGGGGCGCGCCGATACGTGCGGCGACATCCGCATACGACGCGGTCTGCCCGCGCGGAATCTGCTGCAGCGCCTGCCATACCCGTTGCTGGAACGCGGTGCCGCGGATGTCCAGCGGCAGCGTGGCGCCCCGCGTGGGATCCTCGACCAGGCCCACCACCTGTGCCACCAGTTGTTCATAGCCCTGGTCGGCGCCGACCAGTTCGGCCTGGCGGAAGCGTTGCTGCAATGATTGCAGCAGCGTCTCCGGATCGTCGCCGAGCAGGATCGCGACCACGCCGGTGGCACTGCTGGCCACCAGCACGCTGCCCAGTGAACTTTCGGCAAGCGCGAAGTGGATGACTTCGCCACGCCCCCCTGCGCGCCATTGCTTGGGAGTCATGCCCAGCAACTTCGGTGCGTTCTCGTAGAAGCGTCCGCTGGAGCCGAAGCCGGCATCGTGGAAAGCGTCGGTGATGCGTTCCTGTTGTTCCAGCCCGGTGCGCAGGCGGTCGGCGCGCAGCGCGGCAGCGTACTGCTTCGGGGTCAACCCGGTTGCTTCCTTGAAAAGGCGATGCAGGCGGGTTGGGCTGCAACCCGCGATCCCGGCCAGTTCCTGCAGCGAGGGTTCGTCGTGGCTGGCTTGAAGGTGGCGGCAGACCCGTTCGACGCGGGCATCGAGGGCGGTGGTGGCGGTACTGTCCATGGCCGGATTCTGGCACGCGCCGGTGCTGCGGAAACTCCGTTTCCTGCACCGATGGGCCAGGCCCGGAAACGGAGTGTTGGCAGGGGAGAGGCGCGGCATCGTGGCGGCCACTTCACAACCGGTACCACGACCATGCGCCTGAACAACAAGATCGCTCTCATCACCGGTGCCAGCGCCGGCATCGGCCGCGCCAGCGCCCTGCGCTTCGCTGCCGAAGGGGCAAAGCTGGTGCTCAACGCACGGCGGCCGGAGCCGCTGCAGGCGCTGGCCGAGCAGATTCGCGCCGCCGGTGGCGAAGCCGTGGTACATGCCGCCGACGTGGCCGACCCGGGTACGGCGCAGGCGCTGGTCGATCTGGCCCAGCAGTCATTCGGCGGCCTGGATATCGCCCTCAACAATGCCGGCATGCTTGGCCCGGGCGTGCCGGCGGCGGAGTTCCCGGTGGACGCCTGGCGCGAAGTGATGGCGACCAATCTGGATGCCGCCTTCCATGCGGCACGCGCGCAGTTGCCGGCACTGCTGGCGCGCGGCGGCGGCTCGCTGGTGTTCGTCGGTACCTTCGTCGGCCACACCGTGGGATTCCCGGGCATGGCGGCCTATGCGTCGAGCAAGGCCGGGTTGATCGGCCTGAGCCAAGTGATCGCTGCCGAATACGGCGCGCGCGGCGTGCGCAGCAACGTGCTGCTGCCCGGTGGCACCGATACCGAGATGGGGCGGCAGGCCGCACCCACCGGCGATGCCCGCGACTTCGTGCGCTCGCTGCACGCACTGAAGCGCATGGCCGAGCCGGAGGAGATCGCCAACGCGGCGCTGTTCCTGGCTAGCGATGAAAGCAGTTTCGTTACCGGAACCGCGATGCGTGTGGAGGGTGGGGTGTCGATCACACGTACCTGAGCGGGGTCAGGAGCGTGGCGCGTAGCGGATACCGCTGCTGGCCATGAAGCCTTTCGGATCGAAACGGGCCCAGGCTTCGCCCCAGCCGAACCGGGCGTGGCCGCCGGCCAGCTTGCGACCCAACGCCGCACCCAGGGTGCGGCGCATGAAGGCGACTTCGGCATCGATCGCGGCCTGGGTCGGCCAGCCGTCTTCCAACGTTGCACCGGGTAGATCGACGCCCATTGTCACCATGTCGAGCTGTTGCCCGTGGAAGCACAGGCTGATGCCAGCGGGCGCACCGCCCAGGCTGAGCTGGTGCAGGCTGAGCCAGTGATAGCCGGTGCCGACATCGCGCTCTCCTCGCATCAGCGTGGCAAAGTCGATGCGCGCCTCCTCCAGTGACAGGGTGGGGCAGATCAACGTCGGCAGGTTGCCGAGCTGGATGCTGCCCTTGGTTGCATCGAGGAGCATCGGCAACGCGTGGGCTGCGTGCTGGGCAGAAGAGGGCATGGCATACCGGTGGGCGTGGTGCCCCGGATTCTGGCTGCGCGGGGCCGTGGCGGCAAGCCAGTGCCTGCACATGACGTTGGCGCAGGACTGACCTGCAGCTTACCCGGCAACCTCTAGCGTGGTGGGCAACGTGGGCCCGCCGCCGGCGTGGGAGATTTCAATGAACGAGCGAGGCAAGGATCAGGACCCGAAGCAGGGCATCCAGGAAAGCCGCCAGGACAGGAAGCAGGACGATGTGGCCAAGCAGCGGCCGGGGCAGCGCGATCAACAGGTGCGCGATAGGCACTCGCGCAGTCCACGTCGCAAGGATGGCGGTGAGGAGCCGGCCTGAGCCCCGGGTGCTGAAAAGAAAAAACCCGCAGATCGCGGAGATCTACGGGTTCTTTCCGAATAGTGGTGGAGCCAAGGAGGATCGAACTCCTGACCTCGTCATTGCGAACGACGCGCTCTCCCAGCTGAGCTATGGCCCCACGGCAGGCTTTCAGTGTAGCGCCGCCCGGCGGGCTTGCCAAGCGCCGGGCCGGACCGGAACAGCGGCAGCCGTGCAGCCACCACCGTCTCACACTGATTCAGGCCAGGGCCTGGCGTAGCAGGGCGCCCGCGCGCTGTACCGCCACGCCGGTAGAAACAGCCACCCCCTGCAGGTGGATGCAGGCATGGATCATCCCGGGCAGTTGCTCCAGCGTGCAGGCGATACCCTCGGCCTGCAGGCGATGCGCGTACTGCTCGGCTTCGTCGCGCAGCGGGTCGTGCTCGCAGCTGAGTACGGAGGCTGGCGCCAGCCCCTGCAGGTCTGTTGCCTGCACGGGCGAGGCCAGTGACGGCGGCTGATCCAGATTACCCAGATAGGCCTGCCAGCAGCGCTGCATCAGTTCGGCGCTGAGGTAGTAGCCCGTGGCGTAGTCGCGGTAGGAATCGCTGCCCATGCCGGCATCCAGCGCCGGGTACAGCAGCAACTGGTGGCACGGTTGCGGCAGGCCGAGATCGCGCAGCAGCAGGCAGCAGGCGGCGGCCAGATTGCCACCGGCGCTGTCGCCGCCGATCGCCAATCGCTGCGGGTCCAGCCCGAGGCGCTCGGCGTTGTCCTGCAGCCACGACCAGGCATCGGCAACGTCGTGCAGCGGCACCGGGAACGGGTGTTCCGGCGCCAACCGGTAGCCCACGGCCACAATCACGCAGCCACTGGCATTGGCCAGCGCACGGCAGGGACCGTCATAGACCGCCAACGAGCACTGGAACCAGCCGCCGCCGTGGGCGAACAGCAGGGCCGGCGCTGGTCCGTCGGGCAAACCTTCCGGTGTGTAGAGGCGGACGTCCAGCGCCTGCCCGTCGCGTGCGATCACCGTGTGTTCGATCACATGCGCAACCGGCTGCGGCGCACCCTGCAACTGTGGCAGCGCGCTCTCGCTGATCGCCCGCAGTTCGCGCAGCTCCTCCGGCAGCGGATGCGCCGCGACGGCGTCGACAAACTGCTGCAGCGCCGGTTCAAGCTGCATGGCGCACCTCCTGCAGGAACGGCAGCAGCTGCGCCAGGAACGCCTGCGGCGCTTCTTCCATGATGAAGTGGCCGCAGCCCGGCACGATGCTGCCGCGCACGTTGTCGGCGTGCGGTTGCAGGGTCAGCATCGGCGCATCGGCGGTGGCGTGCTCGGCGCCGATGGCCAGCACCGGCATCGCCAGCCGGCGCTGTGCACGTTCCTTGTTCTGGCGGATGGTTTCCGGGATCGCGCGGTACCAGGCGAAGCCGGCCCGCAGTGCGCCGGGGCGGCTGTAGGCGGCGATGTAGGTGTCGGCAGCCACCGCGTCACGGCGGTACGACCAGCGGTCGAACATGAACTCCAGGTAGGCGCGTTCGCGGCCACTGATCAGTGCTTCGGGCAGGTCCGCGACCTGGTTGAACATGAAGTGCCAGAGGAAGATGTTGTCGGCCGGGGCAGCGAAGATGCCCGGTTCCGGCGCCAGGCCGGGAATCACCGCTTCGGTAACCGCCAGCTGGCGCACCGCCTGCGGCTGGTCGCTGGCCAGTGCATAGGCAATCCACATGCCGATGTCATGTCCGACTACCTGGTAGCGCTCGTGGCCCAGCGCCTGCATGGTCTGGTGCAGGACGGCGGCGGCACTGCCGGTGTCGTAGCCGTGGCTGGGGCGATCGGATTCGCCGATGCCCGGCGGATCGACCGCGATGGCTTCGAAGCCGGCTTCGGCCAGGGCGTGCAGCACATGGCGCCAGGCGTACCAGGTCTGCGGCCAGCCGGGAATCAGCAATACGGGTTCACCGTGACCCGCGGACACGCAATGCACGCGCTGGCCGTCGATGCGCAGGTAATGGTGGCGCAGGGGAGCGTCGCCGGCAGCGCCAGCGGAAAGAGAAGTGGTCATGAGGGAGTGCTCCGTTGGGGCTCAGGCGATGCCGAGCATCTGCTGCATCTGCGCGGTGCTGATCGGTGCACCGGCGAAGTCGTCGAAGATCTTGTCGGTGACCGGAATGATGTGGTCGTGGATGAATGCAGCGCCTTCGCGCGCGCCGGCTTCCTGGTCCTTCAGGCAGCACTCCCATTCCAGCGTCGCCCAGCCCTGGTAGTCGTACTGGGCCAGCTTGGAGAAGATCGACTTGAAGTCGACCTGGCCGTCGCCCAGCGAGCGGAAGCGGCCGGCGCGCTCGGTCCAGTCGGCGTAGCCGCCATAGATGCCCTGGCGGCCGCTGGGGCGGAACTCCGCATCCTTGACGTGGAACATGCGGATCAGCGGGTGGTAGATGTCGAGGTACTGCAGGTAGTCGAGCTGCTGCAGCACGAAGTGGCTGGGATCAAACAGGATGCGGCAGCGCTCGTGCTGGCCGACGCGCTCGAAGAAGCGCTCGAAGCTGGTGCCGTCGTGCAGGTCTTCGCTGGGATGGATCTCGTAGCAGAGGTTGATGCCATTGTCCTCGCAGCTGTCGAGAATCGGCCGCCAGCGGCGGGCCAGTTCATCGAAGGCGGCATCGATCAGGCCAGGCGGGCGCTGCGGGAACGGGAACAGGTAGGGCCAGGCGAACGAGCCGGAGAAGGTGCCCATGTCCTGCAACCCAAGACGGCGCGAGGCGCGAGCGGCCAGGTGCAGCTGCTGCTGTGCCCATTCCGTGCGGGCCTGCGGATTGCCGCGCAGTGCTTCCGGCGCGAAGCCATCGCAGAGTTCATCGTAGGCCGGATGCACGGCCACCAGCTGGCCGAGGATGTGGGTGGTCAGCTCACTGACCTGCAGGCCGTGCTCGGCCAGGGTGCCACGGATGTCGTCGCAGTAGTCCTGGCTGTCGGCGGCGGTGGCCAGGTCGAACAGGCGTGCATCCCACGCGGGAATCTGCAGCGCCTTGAAACCGTGGCCGGCGGCCCACGCGGCAATGCTGGCAAGTGAGTTGAACGGGGCCTGGTCGCCGGCGAACTGCGCCAGGTGCAGGCTGGGGCCCTTGAGGGTCTGCATGTGTCGCTCCAATTATTTGTCGGTCGACAAAGAATAGACGCGACTCTCGCGATGGTCAACACCCGCGTTACACTGCGCGCCTCACTGGAGCAGGCAGGCAGATGGCAGGGCGACCGCGCGAATTCGACAGGGACCAGGCGTTGCGCAAGGCGATGCTGCTGTTCTGGCAGCACGGCTATGAAGGCACGTCGATGTCGGCACTGGTCGAAGCACTGGGCATTGCCTCTGCACGCATCTACGCCGCGTTCGGCAGCAAGGAGCAGTTGTTCCGCGAAGCCGTGGCGCTGTACGAAGAAGGCGAGGGCGGTTTCGCGCCGCGCGCGCTGGAGCAGGCAACATTGCGTGAGGCGATCGGTTCGATGCTGCGCGAGGCGGTGATGACCTACACCCGTCGCGGGCGCCCGCATGGTTGCCTGGTGGTGTCCTCGGCCAGCAGCGTGTCGCCCGATGGCGAAGGCGTGCGGGACTGGCTGGCCAGTCATCGTCGCCAGCGCACGGCGGCGATCATCGCGCGGCTGCAGCAGGCGCAGGCCGAGGGGGAGCTGGCCGACGACGCGGCGGTGCAGGCGCTGGGCGACCACTTCGCCACGGTGCTGCATGGCATCTCGGTGCAGGCGCGTGACGGCATCAGCCGCGAGCGCCTGCTGGCGATGGTCGATGTCGCGTTGACCCCGCTGCCCTGAGTCAAGCCTTCAGGGCGTGCGGAATGCCCTGTAACTGTGCCGAAAGCGCTTGTTTCGCCGGGTTTGGGTGCTGCGCAACGAAATCGTAACAATTTGGGGGATAATGGCCGCTTGCGCAGTTTTCCTCCTTTTTGCCGCCCGGCCCGCGCAGGCCGCTCGGACGCCTCCTCAGAGCATTGCATGCCCTCCCATACCGATTCCCGCCGCCTGTCGGGTCTGTCGTCTTCCCTTGTTTCCTTCCGCCGCCACCCGCTGGCACTGGCCTGTGCCGGTCTGGCCCTGGTCGGCAGCTTCGGCGCCGCCGCGCAGGACAGCGCGCCGACCCCGACCGGCCTGGACACGATCACCGTGACCGCCGAACACCGTGAGCAGAACCTGCAGGAAGTGCCGGTTTCGGTCGGCGTGGTGCAGGGCGAGCGCATGCGCGACTTCACCGCTGGCGGCGACGACACCCTGCTGGCGCTGTCCGGCCGCGTGCCGAGCCTGTATGCGGAAACCACCACCGGCCGTATCTTCCCGCGCTTCTACATCCGCGGCCTGGGCAACATCGACTTCTACCTGGGTGCCTCGCAGCCGGTCTCGATCATCCAGGACGACGTGGTGCTGGAACACGTGGTGCTGAAGTCCAACCCGGTCTTTGACGTGGACCAGGTGGAAGTGCTGCGCGGCCCGCAGGGCTCGCTGTTCGGCCGCAACACCACCGCCGGCATCGTCAAGTTCGACACCCTGAAGCCGACCCAGGACTATACCGGCCGCGTCAGCGCCAGCTACGCCACCTACAACAGCGTGTCGATCGACGGCGGCTTCGGCGGCCCGATCAACGACATCGCCTCGTTCCGCGTGTCGGCCCTGTACCAGCACCGCGACGACTACGTCGACAACACCTACAGGGGCCCGAGCGCCGACGGCACGGTCAGCCCGAAGAAGAACGCCATGGGCGGCTTCGATGACCGCAACGTGCGCGCGCAGCTGCTGCTGACCCCGAGCGACCAGTTCTCGATCCTGGCCTCGGCCCATGCTCGTGATTACGAAGGTACCTCGACCCTCTTCCTGCGCGGTGCGCTGACCAAGGGCTCGAACAAGACCGACGTGCCGCGCGACAAGGTTGCCTACGATGAAGCCGACAACAATCCGCAGGCCTACAAGACCTACGGCGGCTCGGTGAAGGCACGTTACGACTTCGGCGCGATCGACTTCACCTCGATCACCGCCTACGAAACCACCTCCGGCTACAGCCGTGGCGACACCGACGGCGGCGCTGCGGTGAACTTCCCGGTGAACGGCGTGCCGAACGGCTACGGCCAGTCGATGGGCCGCATCCGCGACCTGGACCAGTGGACCCAGGAATTCCGCCTGGCCAGCCATGACGACAGCGCGCTGCAGTGGCAGGCCGGTGCGTTCTACTTCAACGGCAGCGACACCACCGACTTCTACCAGCGCGCCTGGTTCCTGCAGGGCGCGGCACGCAACCCGAACAACTGGGTGCGCCTGCGCAACAAGAACACCTCGTGGGCCGGTTTCGGCCAGCTGAGCTACGCCTTCACCGACAAGTTCACCGTCACCGCCGGCCTGCGCCAGACCAGGGACGAGAAGCACACCCGCCTGCTGAAGACCGCCGACACCGCTGCCGGCGTGGTCACCTACAAGGGCCGCACCGACGTCAAGATGTCCGACACCACCCCGAGCTGGGATCTGAGCGCGATGTATCAGATCACGCCGGACGTGAGCGTCTACGCCAAGATCGCGCGTGGCTTCCGTGGCCCGACCATCCAGGGTCGTTCGGCAGTGTTCAATGCCGACTTCACTACCGCCGATTCCGAGACCATCCTGTCCTGGGAAGCGGGCGTGAAGAGCAGCCTGTGGGACAACCGCCTGCGCCTGAACGCCACCGCGTTCACCTACACCGTCAATGACATCCAGCTCAACGGCAACGATTCGGACGGCAACGGCGTGCTGTTCAACGCCGACAAGGCCAAGGCCTACGGTTTCGAAGCGGACATGGAGCTGCGCCCGATCCCGAACCTGACCCTGAGCGCCGGCCTGAGCCTGCTGCACAGCGAGATCAAGGACAAGCGCGTCTACGCGCAGGTCTGCGGCCTCAATGGCCAGGTGGTCTGCACCGTCGGCGACCCAACCATCAAGGTCGGTGCCAACACCTTCGCGCAGATCGACGGCAACCCGCTGCCGAACGCGCCGAAGTACAACGTGAACCTGGCCGCCCGCTACGACTTCCCGGTCAGCGACGCCGGCACCATGTTCGTCTCCACCGACTGGAACAAGCAGGGTTACACCAGCTTCGTGCTGTACGACAGCAAGGAGTTCAACTCCAAGGGTGACTTCGAAGGTGGCCTGAAGATCGGCTACTCGGGCAACTACGGTGCCTACGAAGTTGCGCTGTTCGCGCGCAACATCACCAACGAGAAGAACCTCAAGGGTGTGATCGAGAACTACATGGCGGCGGTCTACAACGAACCGCGTACCGTGGGTGTCTCGCTGAATATGAACTGGTAAGCCTTACCCCGTCGTGTACCGGAAACGGCGCTCATCGAGCGCCGTTTTTCGTTGCTGGCCAGGCATCATCCGTGCTCAAGGCGTGGCGCTGACGCCCTTGCCCAGCGCTGCATCGGACGGCGCACTGGGGCCCAGCACCTGCAGCTGCATCGCCTCCATCCGCTCCAGTACCTTGCGCTGCTTGCCGTTGAGGCCGCGCGAGGTGATTGCGATGTGCTTGCGTGCAGCGTCCAGCGGCGCGGGTTGGTAGTGCACCGTGAAGCGGCGCAGGGCGCATCCCGTCAGCTTGTCGACCGGTGCGCAGTCGTTGGCGTTGAAATCGATATCGCCGTCGGCGGCAACAATGAAGGGGCTGAGCAGGATCTGCCCTTCGCGGGCAGTGAAGGCCAGTGGCGCGTGGGCCTTGGCGATGACCGCCTGGATGCGTACGGCAGGGATGTCTTCAGGGACGATCCTGTCATCCCAGTAGCCTTCGGTCGGGCGCGAGGTTTCGTAGTTCTGGGTGCCCCATGCCACGCAGTTGCCGGAGGCCACATGCACCGAGATGCAGACCTGCTGGGAGTGCTGATCGGTCAGGACGCCGGGTGGTACCCAGACCTTCTTCCAGGAATAGAAACGGTAATCGACGTCGGCCAGGCGGGTGGCGCCGATGTCCTTCGATACTTCGTCCGTGGTCCCCAGCGGCTTCAGCTTGGCCACGCGGGTGTTCAGGCGGTAGTTCTCCGCACCGTTCAGCAGATAGGTGCCCGGCGGAATCAGATGCACCTCGAACACGTCCATCAACACCGTCCGCTGCGGGCCGGTTTCCAGTTCGTTGGTGTTGAACAGCTGCACATAGCCCTGGGAGGGAATATCCTTGTGCTGGAAGGACACCCGCGTCGAGAACCCGGGTAGGTCGGTCGAGCGGTTGCCCAGATGAAAGCCGGGGACCGGAGAGCCGACACCTGGCCCGCCGTTGTGCACGACATACGGGGCCGGCACCAGCACGGCAACCAGACCGTCGCGGGTGGCACCGTCAATGATGTCCACCAGCTTGGCTGTGTTCTCCTTTTCCTGTGCATAGGAAAGCGGTGCGGCCTGCCCAGAGCATGCCAGGCCCAACGTGGTTAGCAGCAGTGCGCAGGCGGTCGCGATCTTGAGGGTCTGCATCGACGTCTCCTTGTCAGTACCGCCAAACCCTAGCACGGCCCCTGCAGGCTTGAGGTGCACGGCGCCGGCGTGGTCCGGCGCCTTGTGCCATCAACGTGCGGGCAGCAGCGCCTGCAGCCGCGACTCCAGTTCCTGCTGGCGCCAGCCGGCCAGTGCGGCTGGCCATTGGCGGCGTTCCAGATAGCTTTCCAGATGCTTGCGCGATGCCAGCACGCCATCCGGCAGGCCCAGCTCGCGGCTGCGTTCAGTCACCGCGTCCTGCAGCTTCTTCACTACCTGCTTGTTGCTGTCGTTGGCGGGCAGTGCCAGCGGTGCCTCGGCCTCATCGGCCAGCGGCGTGGACAGTGCCTGCCAGACCGCGCCTGCAAGCTTGCGCGGCGCCTTCGGGAACTGCTCGAACAGCCTGCCCAGTGCAGTCTCGTCGGCCGGTGGCGTGCGCGCCAGGGTGGCGGCCAGTTCGTTGTCCAGGATCCAGCTTCGCGGGCGGTCGCTGCTGCGTGCCTGCACATCACGCCAGCGCAGCAGGCGCAGCAGGCGGTGCTGTGCGGCCGCGTCGAGGAACTGCGCCGAGCGCATCGCCAGATGCGGCCAGCGGTCCTCGTCGTTGGCGACGCTGGCCAGCAGACGCTCGCCATCGTCGTGCAGCCACTGCTGGCGGCCAAGCGCCTGCAGCTTGGCATCAATGGCGTCATGCAGCGCGAACAGGTGCTCGACATCGTCGGCGGCGTACTGCAGCTGCGACTCCGAAAGCGGGCGGCGCATCCAGTCCGAACGGGTTTCGCCCTTGGCCAGGGCGACGCCGGTGATTTCCGCCACCAGCTTCTGGTAGCCCATGCCGCCGCCGATGCCGGCCAGCGCGGCACCGATCTGGGTGTCGAACAGTGGTCGCGGCAGCACGCCGCACGCCCACTTGAAGGCGACCAGGTCTTCGCTGGCGCTGTGCATCACCTTGGTGATGGATTCATCGGCCAGCCACGGTGCCAGCGCCTCGGTCATGCCGGGAATCAGCGGGTCGATCAGCAGAATGTCCTGCCCGACCGCCATCTGCACCAGGGCCAGCTGCGGCCAGAAGGTGCGTTCACGGATGAATTCGGTGTCCAGGCCGATGCGGGTCGGGCGCTGCTGGAAGTACGCATCCAGCTCGGCGGGGGTGGTGATCCAGGTTGCCACGGTTCAGGGCCTACTACTCGGGTTTGCTCAGGCAGGGGAGAATAGCCTAACGTCGGTGCGCGTCCGTGCCGAAGGAGGCTCCGCTTGCGTTTTCCGTTGTCGTCCGCGCTGTGCACCGCCCTGGCCATGGCCTTGGCAGGCTGCACGCCGTCGCCCCCCACGGCAGCGGACCGGAGTGCCGGGGAGGAGGCGCGCCCGTCCGCGAACGCAGACAGCGACGAGCGCCCGCAGGCCGGGCAGGGCAGCGTGACCATCGCCGGTGAGGATGCCGCCGAGGACGTACAGCAGTGGACGCCGCCGCGGGTGGACCGCCAGGGCCGCAGCCTGGCCCAGTTGCGCCGCGCGGCCGGGCAGGCCTTCACTGAGGGCCGGCTGTATGAGGATGCCGATGCCGCCATTCCGCTGTGGCTGGCAGTACAGGAAGAGGACCCGGATGACCGCCAGGCCCGCCAGGGCCTGCAGCGTGCCCGCCAGCGCCTGCAGCAGCAGGCGGATGCGTTGCTGGTGCGGCCGCTGAAGCAGCGCGAGGCGCTGGCCGAGGCCAGCCGCCAGGCGCTGGTGCTGCTGACCCTGGCGCCCAAGGACGAGAAGGTACGCGCACTGCAGGGTCGGGTGGAGCTTGCCCAGCGGGTGGTCGCTTACAACCGCGCCGGTGAAGAGGACCTGCGCGCGGACCGGATCGGCGAGGACGGGGATGGCGCCATCGGCAACTTCCGCGAGGCGCTGGCACTGGACGAGAACAACAGCCGTGCACGGCAGGGACTGGCCGCGGCCGAAAGCGGGTTGATCCGTCGTGCCGAGGACGCTGCTCGCACGCGCGATTTCGCCAGCGCGGGCACCTGGCTGGCCGAAGCCAGCAAGGTGCGCGACTCGTCGCCGACCATTGCCGACGCGTTCGAGCGCATCGAGCAGATCCGTGCGGCGGCATTGCTGCAGTTGCGCGATGACGGCCTGCGCGACCTGTCCACGCCGCAGGGCCTGAAGCCGGCACGCGAGAAACTGGCCGAGGCCCTGCGCATCGCCCTGCCGGGAGACGCGGTGGTGGCCCAGCTGCGTGAGCGCATCGACCTGGCCACCCACTACGGCAGCTTCCGCCCGGGACAGGTGTTCAGCGACGCCATGCGTGATGGCGGACGCGGTCCGCAGATGGTGGTGGTGCCGCATGGCGGTTTCCAGATGGGCGCCGGTGATGCCGAACCGGGTTCGAGCGATGCTGAGCGACCATCGCACTATGTGCGCTTTGATCGAGGCTTCGCGATGGCGATCACCGAGGTCACGGTCAGCGATTTCCAGCGCTACGTGAAGGCCACCAACGCGCGCCCCCGGGCGACGCGGCGTGGCCATTCGGTGGTCTATGACGAACGCAGCGGCAATTTCATCCGCCGCAGCGGCGTGGACTGGCGCTCGGATTACGACGGTGGCCGCGCGATGGCCAATTCGCCGGTGATGCACGTCAGCATCCGCGATGCCGAAAATTATGCGGCGTGGTTGTCCGAGCAGACCGGGCGCAGCTACCGGTTGCCCAGTGAAGCAGAGTTCGAGTACGCGCTGCGCGGCGGCAACAGTGGTCGCTACCCCTGGGGCGATGCGGGCACGCCGCCGCCGGGCAGCGGCAATTTCACCGGCAGCAAGGATGTGTCGCCGTCCGGGCGGCATTGGCACAACGCCTTCATCGGCTATGGCGATGGCTGGTGGGGGCCGGCACCGGTAGGGAGTTTCCAGGCCAATGCCTTCGGCCTGCACGATATGGGCGGCAATCTCAGCGAATGGGTGGCCGATTGCTGGCATGCCAGCTACCGGCGCGCGCCCGCCGATGGCGCCGCCTGGTTCAACCCGGGCTGTCGCGCACGGGTGATCCGGGGGGGCAACTGGGCCAATGCGCCGGAGCAGACCCGCGCCGCCTGGCGGCAATCCCAGGACTCGGATACCACCAACGCGCGCATCGGCTTCCGCCTGGTACGCGGTATCTGATCGGCAGCCGGCTTCACCCGTTGCTGGCATCGGCGCACTAAGATTGCGCCGTGCCCGCCGGCCGGCGGGGCCTGCTGGAAGCCGACCCGATGCGCAACGATCCCTTTTCCCGCCCGCCACAAGGCTCGCAGCGCCGCGGCCTGTTCGGCAACATCCGCTGGTGGGTACTGCTGCTGGCCGCCGGCTACGCGGTCTTCTACTGGTTTTCCAACCGCACGGTGGATCCCTATACCGGCGAGAAGGTGATGATCGACAGCAGCCTGGACGCGCGCCAGGAGACTGCTTTGGGGCTGCAGGCCTACCAGCAGATCCTGTCGCAGGAACGGCCGATGGACCCCAATGCACCGATCGCGCGTGATGTGCGTGACATCGCCCAGCGCCTGATCGCCAAGGTCGATGTGGTGGAGACCGCGCTGGCCCAGGAGCATGGCGTGCAGCCGGCGCACTTCGCGCGGGATTTCCAGTGGGAAGTGAACGTGATTCCGTCCGACCAGGCCAATGCGTTCTGCCTGCCGGGCGGCAAGATGGCGGTCTACACCGGGCTGGTGCCGGTGGCGCGCACCCGCGATGCGATGGCGGTGGTGATGGGCCACGAGATCGCGCATGCGCTGCTGCGCCATGGTGCACAGCGCATGGCCCAGCAGAAGCTGACCCAGATCGGGCAGGTGGCCGGCGCCGCCAGTGGCATGGATGCGCAGCAGCAACAGATGATGATGTCAGCGATGGGCTACGGTTACCTGTTGCCGTATGCACGCAGCCACGAGACACAGGCCGACGAAGTGGGCCTGATGCTGGCGGCGGCGGCGTGCTTCGACCCACGCGAGGCGGTGCCGCTGTGGCAGCGCATGGGCCAGGCCAGTGGTGGCCAGTCACCACCGGAGTTTTCCTCGACCCACCCGAACCCGGGCACCCGCATCCAGAACCTGCAGGCGCTGATGCCGAAGGCACTCGAGTACCGGCAGAAGTTCTGCGAGCAGGCAAAGTAGAGGGTGTTCGGCAGGGCTTGCAGCCCTGCACCTGCCGAAGCCAGAGCAACAGCAACCGCCGAAGCAAAGGCTGGCTATCCGTGGGATGGCGGGGTGGGTCCGGTTGCGGGAGACGCCGTAAACCCGTCCATGGGGGCTTGGCCGCGGCATCCATGCCGCGGACACTCCCGCAACCGGACCCACCCCGCCTTCGACAGATTTCTGCGACCTGCTGTAGATCCACGCCATGCGCGGATGCTTTTCGATCTCGATTCGAAATATTCGATTCCGATGGAGATTCATCCACACATGCGTGGATCTACCGTGTCGACCAAGGTCGACACCTACCAACAGCCACCGGAATCTGTCAGAGGTGGGGCGGTGTCGGAGTGCGGGGTGTCAGCCGCATGGATGCGGCTGCCAAGCCTACAAGGACGTACTTGCGGCGTCCCCGCACTCCGCCATCGCCCCGCCATCCCACGGAATGCCTGCTTTTGACGTTGACGTTGCCTTGGCTTGAAGCCTCTGTGGGTGCAGGGCGCAGCCCTGCCGAACAACCCTCTACTTGACCTGCACGTCGATCACGCCGTCGCCGACGCGCGCCTGCAGCGCATCGCCAGGCTGCACCTGATCGACCTTCCGCACCAGAGTGCCGTCGTCGCTGCGGGTGAGGATGCTGTAGCCGCGGGCCACGGTCGCCAGCGGGCTGACCGCTTCCAGCGAACGCGCCAGCCCGCGCAGGTGCAGTGCATCGCGTTCCAGCAGGCGCTGCATTGCAGCCTGCGGACGCCCACGCAGGGCGGCGAGGCGGCGCTGAATCGCGTCGAGCTGGCGCTGCGGATGGTGCCCGCGCAACACCGCCGCTGCATGGCGCAGGCGTGCGGCACGGCGTTCCTGCTGCTGATTGAACGCTGCATGCAGGCGCCGGCCCAGGTCCAGCTGGCGGCGACGCAGCAGATCCAGCCTGGCCTGCGGGCTCTGCGCGTTGAGGCGCAGCAGCGCACGGTCGGCACGCTGCATCGCCTGCTGCATCGTGTGCCGCTGCAGCTGCACCATGCGTGCCGCCGTGCGGCGCAGGCGCAACGCCAGTTCGCGCTGGTCCGGCACCAGCAGTTCGGCGGCCACCGACGGTGTCGGCGCGCGCAGGTCGGCGGCGAAGTCGCTCAAGCTGAAGTCGGTTTCGTGGCCCACCGCCGACACCACCGGGGTGCGGCTGGCGGCGATCGCACGGGCCAGTGCTTCATCGTTGAAGGCCCACAGGTCTTCCAGTGAACCGCCGCCGCGGGTCAGCAGGATCACGTCGTAGCGACCACTGGCATCGGCGGCCTGCAGCAGGCGGGTGATCTGTGCAGCGGCGCTGCTGCCCTGCACCAGGGTCGGCAGCAAGTCCACTTCAAGCAGCGGGAAGCGGCGGGCCAGCACGCTCAGCACGTCGCGCACGGCGGCGCCGGTGGGCGAGGTGATCACTGCCAGGCGCTGCACGTGCGCGGGCAGCGGCCGCTTGCGCGCCGGGTCGAACAGGCCCTCGGCCTCCAGGCGTGCCTTCAGCTCTTCGAAGGCGCGGCGCAATGCGCCTTCGCCGGCTTCCTCCATGTGGTCCAGCACCATCTGGTACTCGCCACGAGCGTCATACAGGGTCACCTTGCCACGCACCAGCACGCGCATGCCTTCGCGCGGCACGAACTTCAGGTACTGCGCCTTCATCCGGAACATCGCCGCGCGCAGCTGCGCGCGTGCGTCCTTCAGGGTGAAATACAGGTGCCCGGAGGAAGGACGGGCCACGCTGCCCAGCTCGGCCTCGACCCAGATCGCCGGGAAGCTGCCTTCCAGCAGGTCGCGGGCCAGGATGTTGAGCTGGCTGGGGGTGAGGATGTCGTTGTTGCGTGGCTGCATGGGAACGGCGTGCTGCGGGTGGAGCGGGTGCTCAGGATCGCACGTCAGCGCGCCGTGTGCTGGCCCAGTCCCCACTGCACGTGTTCACGCACCAGCGGCGAGGGATCGTCGATGCGGGTCTGCAGTGCAGCGAGCGCTTCGACCGAAGAGGGGGCATTGCCCAGCGCCACGGCGATGTTGCGCAGCCAGCGCTCGTGGCCGCTGCGCCGGATCGGGCTGCCTTCGGTGCGGCGCAGGAACTCGGCTTCATCCCAGGCGAACAGCTGGTCCAGCCGCGCGGTATCGAGGTTGTTGCGTGCGCGGAAGTCGGCTTCGTCGGTGCGCTTGGCGAACTTGTTCCAGGGGCACACCAGCTGGCAGTCGTCACAGCCGTAGATGCGGTTTCCGATCAACGGCCGCATGTCTTCGGGGATGGCACCGTTGTGCTCGATGGTCAGGTAGGAGATACAGCGCCGCGCATCCAGGCGCTGCGGGCCGGTGATGGCCTGGGTCGGGCAGACATCGATGCAGCGCGTGCAGGTACCGCAATGTGCAGTGGCCGGAGCATCGATCGGCAGCGGGATATCGATGTAGATCTCGCCGATGAAGAACCATGAGCCGCCATGACGGTCGATCAGGCAGGTGTGCTTGCCGATCCAGCCGAGACCGGCATTGCGCGCCAGTGCGCGTTCCAGCACGGGGGCCGAATCGACGAACACGCGGTAGCCCAGCGGTGCCACTTCATCGTTGATCTGCGTGGCCAGCTTCTGCAGGCGGTTGCGCATCAGCTTGTGGTAGTCGCGGCCCAGCGCGTAGCGGGCCACGTAGGCACGTCCCGGGTCGGCCAGGGTCGCCCAGGCTTCGGTGTCGTCCTTGTGGCTGTAGTCCATGCCTACCGAGATCACCCGTACGGTGCCGGGCAGCAGCTCCGCCGGGCGCGCGCGCAGGGTGCCGTGGCGCGCCATCCAGTCCATCGTGCCGTACAGGCCCTGGCCCAGCCAGTCGGCCAGGTGCGCTTCATCCTCGCCCAGCTCGATGCCGGCGATGCCGCAGCGCTGGAAGCCATGCGCACGGGCCAGTTCGCGGATGCGCTGCACGGCCTGGGCCGGATCGACAGGGGTGGGGGCAGGGGACATGTGCACCAGTATAAAATCCCTGCATGGCCAACCTCGCCGATCTGTTCGATTCTGCTGCCGCGCGTGCGCTTGATGCGCAGGCCTCGGCACTGGCTGCCGAGGGCGGCTGGGGCCTGATGGCGCAGGCCGGCCAGGCTGCCTGGCAGTGCCTGCTGCAGCACTGGCCGCAGGCGCGGCGGATCGGCGTGGTGGTCGGAGCGGGCAACAACGGTGGCGATGGCCATGTGCTGGCCCGCCACGCGCTGCAGGCCGGGCGTGAGGTGATGGTGATCGCCTTGCCGGGGAAGTCACCGTCAACCGTGCTGGCACAGCGTGCGGCATCGGAATTCAAGTCCGGCGGCGGCACCATCACCGATTTCGACGGCGCGCTGCCCGAGGCTGATATCTGGGTCGATGCCCTGTTCGGTCTGGGCTTCGATCGCGCGCCGGAAGGCGTGGCGCAGGCGCTGATTGTCGCGCTCAACGCGCAGGCGGTACCGGTATTGGCGCTGGACGTCCCCAGTGGCGTCGATGCCGATCGCGGTGCCGTACCGGGCGTGGCCGTGAAGGCCGCTTTGACCCTGCAGTTCATCGTGCCGCATCGCGGGCTGTATACCGGCGACGCGCTGGATCATTGCGGCCAGAAGGCGCTGGCGCCGCTGCAGCTGCCCGCGGCCGCACGGCAGGGCGTGTCACCCGCCGCGGAGCACTGGACCCAGGCCCGCTTGCCGGCACTGCTGCCGCCGCGCCGCGCCAACACCCACAAGGGCGAATCCGGGCACGTGCTGTGCGTCGGCGGCAACCATGGCAGCGGCGGCGCCATCGCCATGGCGGCCGAGGCCGCTTTGCGTGCGGGCGCGGGATTGCTGAGCCTGGGTACCCGCCGCGATCACGTCGGTCCGTTGCTGGCGCGCCTGCCGGAGGCGATGACCCATGCGCTGGAAGACGGCGATGTGCTGCCGGCGCTGCTGGACAAGGCCAGGGTGGTCGCGATTGGCCCCGGTCTGGGCCAGGACGAATGGGCGCTTGCACTGTTTGCGCGGGTGCTGGCCAGCGCCAAACCGCTGGTGGTCGACGCCGATGCGCTGAACCTGCTGGCGCAGGATCCGCGCGCGCTACCGGACGCCATCCTTACGCCACATCCGGGCGAGGCCGCGCGCCTGCTCGGCTGCAGTACCGCTGACATCCAGGCTGATCGCTACCGCTGTGCGCAGGCGTTGGCCGAACGCTTCCACGCCGTGGTGGTGCTGAAGGGCGCAGGCAGCATCGTGACGGCCCCCGGGCAGGCGCCACGGCTGATCGGTGCAGGCAATCCCGGCATGGCCGTGGGAGGCATGGGCGACCTACTCACCGGCATCATTGCCAGCCTGCGCGCGCAGGGGCTGGCCGCCTTCGACGCTGCCGCCGCTGGTGCACTGCTGCATGCGCTCGCGGGCGACGCCGCGGCCGCCGATGGCGTGCGCGGCCTGCTTCCTACTGATCTGCTGTCGCCGTTGCGGCGACTGGCCAACCCGGAACTCTCTCGATGATCGATTTCTTCCTTGCCGACAGCGATGCCACTGAACTGCTCGGGCAATGGCTGGCGGCCACCCGGCCGCCGCAGGCGCTGGTCGAACTGCGCGGCGACCTGGGCGCCGGCAAATCCACCACCGCCCGCGCACTGCTGCGCGCGCTGGGCGTGCAGGGCGCTATCCGCAGCCCCACCTACACCCTGGTCGAGCGCTATCCGCTGGCCAGTGGCGGTGAGGCGTGGCACTTGGACCTGTACCGCATCGGCCAGGCCGGTGAGCTGGATTTCCTCGGCCTGGACGAGGGCAGCGCGGTGCTGTGGCTGGTGGAATGGCCGGAACGCGGCGCCGGCGCGCTACCGCCGACCGACCTGGTGGTGGCGCTGGAGATCGAGGGGCAGGGGCGTCGCGCGCGTCTCACTGGAGTAAGCGACGTCGGACATGAATGGCTGAAGCGGCTTCCCAAGGGGGGCGACTTGCAGGCCATTTCTGTCGGCTGACGAGAACAAAGACCGGCAGGTTACGGATTATTAAGGAAAAAGGTGTTGCATTCCGTTCAGCGCGGTGATTGAATCCTGAGCCATGCGCCCGGGGAACCGACTCATCGCTATCTGTGCCGCCGTCGGACTGGGTCTGGCGAGCGTCAGTGCGTGGGCCGGTGAAGTCCGCCAGGTCCTGCTGAATACCGGCGCTACCGGCACCCGTGCCGAAATCTCGCTGGTCGGCAGTGGCGGCTACAAGACGCTTTCTCTGGCCGGTCCGAACCGCCTGGTGGTCGATTTCCCCGACTCCAGCGCCATACGCAACCTGAAAATGCCGGCTGCGCAGGGCGTGGTTACGGCGGTGCGTACCGGACAGCCGGTGCCGGGCACCTTCCGTGTCGTTTTCGACCTTGCTGAATCGGTGGCGCCGTTCCGCCCACAGATGCAGCGCGAGGGCAATGAATCCAAGCTGGTGATCGAATGGCCGGGCGATGGCCCGGCCGTGGCCGCCAGCCGTCCTGCAGTGACGCCGGCGGTGCAGCCACAGGCACCGGTCAACACGCCTGCACCGACGCCGACGCCGGCGGAGAGCGCGCAGTCGCGTTCCGATGCTGCGCGTGCCACCGCGCTGCTGACTGCCCAGGTTCGCCAGCAGGCCAGTGCCACTGCCGCCGCGCCGGCCACGCCCACCCCGGCGCCGTCCACTGCACCGGCCCAGGTCGCGGCGGCCGGTACCGTGGCCAGCAGCTCGCCTTCTTCGTCGCCGGCCGCGATCCTGGCTGGACAGCGCACCGCAGCGGTGGTGACCACGCCGCCGGCTACGGTGCCCGCACCGGCACCGACGACGGTGGAACCGCCGCGTCCGGCCATGCCCAGCGATGCGTCGCGCATCCGCATGCAGGCTGGCATGCGTCATCTGGTGGTGGCCATCGATCCGGGTCACGGCGGCCAGGATCCGGGCGCGATCGGCCCGACCGGCAAGCGCGAAAAGGATGTGACCCTGGCGGTGGCGCGTGAACTGGCCCGCCAGGTCAATGCGACGCCGGGCCTGAAGGCCTACCTCACCCGCGACAGCGACGTGTTCATCCCGCTGCCGATGCGCGCACAGAAGGCGCGTGCGAACAAGGCCGACATCTTCATTTCGATCCATGCCGACGCGGCCGAAAACCGTTCGGCCACCGGTTCGTCGGTGTACGTGCTGTCGACCAAGGGCGCCTCTTCGCAGCGCGCCCGCTGGCTGGCGGACAAGGAAAACGCGGCCGACCTGGTCGGTGGCGTGCGCCTGCAGCAGACCGAAGGCACGCTTGCCAACGTGCTGCTGGATCTGGCCCAGAGCGGCTACATGAAGGCGTCCGAGGACGCGGCCGGCCACGTGCTGGGCGGCCTGAAGCGGATCGGCAACAACCACAAGCCGAACATCGAGCGCGCCAACTTCGCGGTGCTGCGCACCTCGGACATGCCGGCGATGCTGGTGGAAACCGCGTTCATCTCCAACCCGGATGAAGAGCGCCGCCTGATCGACCCGGCCTACCAGCGCAAGATCGCCGGTGCCGTGCTGGACGGTGTGCACACCTTCTTCAGCCGCCAGCCGCCACCGGGCACGTTGTATGCCGCCCGCGCCCAGGCCGAGATCGACGCAGCCGGCACCATGGCCGGCGGCAGCAAGTAACCCGCCGAAGGCGGGTTACTGCTTTCTGTAGAGTCGAGCCGCGCCCCATGACCGATGGGCGCCTTTCTGATGAACGCAACGCCATGCGCGCGGACCCTGCCGCTGGGCACGCGGGATGATTCATGCTCGACTGGGCCTTGCCGGTAGCCCGTCAGTCGAGCATGGCTCGACTCTACCCTCGGCCGCTCCGTTATCATCCCCGCATGACGTCTGCTACCCATCCGCGCCCGATCCGGCCGTTGCCGGAGATCCTCATCAACCAGATCGCCGCCGGCGAAGTGGTCGAACGTCCCGCGTCGGTAGTCAAGGAGCTGGTCGAGAACGCGATCGACGCCGGTGCCAGCCGCGTTGATATCGATCTTGAAGAGGGCGGTGTACGCCTGATCCGCATCCGCGACAACGGCAGTGGCATCGCACCGGAACAGCTGCCGCTGGCGGTATCGCGCCATGCCACCAGCAAGATCGCCGATCTGGACGACCTCGAATCGGTGGCCACGCTCGGCTTCCGGGGTGAAGCGCTGCCGTCGATCGCCTCGGTCAGCCGTTTCACCCTTTCCTCGCGTCGCGCACATGATGAACACGGTTCGGCGCTGCAGATCGAAGGCGGCAAGATCGGCGAAGTGACCCCGCGCGCGCATGCGCCGGGCACCACTGTAGAAGTGCGCGAGCTGTTCTACAACGTACCGGCGCGGCGCAAGTTCCTGCGCGCCGAGCGCACCGAGCTGGGCCATATCGAAGAATGGCTGCGTTCGCTGGCGCTGGCGCGGCCGGATGTCGAGCTGCGCGTGTCGCACAACGGCAAGGCGTCGCGCCGCTACAAGCCGGGCGATCTGTATTCCGATGCGCGATTGGCTGAAACGCTGGGCGAGGATTTCGCCAACCAGGCCGTGCGCGTCGACCACAGTGGTGCCGGCCTGCGCCTGCACGGCTGGATCGCGCAACCGCATTATTCGCGCGCCAGCGCCGACCAGCAGTACCTGTACGTCAACGGCCGTTCGGTGCGCGACCGCAGCGTCGCCCATGCGGTGAAGATGGCTTACGGCGACGTGCTGTACCACGGTCGCCAGCCGGCCTATGTGCTGTTCCTTGAGCTCGACCCGACCCGCGTTGATGTCAACGTGCACCCGGCCAAGCACGAGGTGCGTTTCCGTGATTCGCGGCTGGTGCATGATTTTGTCTACCGCACGCTGAAGGATGCGCTGGCCGATACCCGTGCCGGCATGTCGGCGCAGGACATCGGTGCCGGCTCCGCGCATCCGGCGGATGCAGGTGCGGCATCGATGGTCTCCAGTGCGGGCGCCTCCGGTTTCGGTCTGGTCCGCGCTGCCGCACCGGGTGCCGGTTCGAGTGGCGGCGGTGGTGGATTCTCTGGCTGGCGCCCGCAGCAACCGCTGGGGCTGCAGGTGGCCGATGCTCCGGCTGCCTATGCCGCGCTGTATGCCGCACCAGCCGGCGCCGAGCGCGGTGCTGCGCTGCCGCCAATGCCGACCGAGAACGGACTGCCGGTCACCAGTGCCGACGCAGGCGTGCCGCCGCTGGGCTACGCGATCGCGCAGCTGCATGGCATCTACATCCTGGCCGAGAATGCAGAAGGCTTGATCGTGGTCGATATGCATGCCGCGCACGAGCGCATCGGTTACGAGCGCCTGAAGAACGCGCACGACGGTATCGGCCTGCAGTCGCAGCCGCTGCTGGTGCCGATCACGCTGGCAGTGGGCGAGCGTGAGGCCGACACTGCCGAAAGCGAAGCCGACACACTGGCGGCGCTCGGCTTCGAGGTGACCCGCGCCGGCCCCGGATCCCTGCATGTGCGGAGCATTCCAGCGCTGTTGGCGCATGCCGAACCGGAAGGGCTGCTGCGCGACGTGCTGACCGACCTGCGCGAACACGGCCAGAGCCGGCGCGTGGCCAGTGCGCGCGATGAACTGCTGTCGACCATGGCGTGCCATGGTGCGGTGCGCGCCAACCGGCGCCTGACCATGCCGGAGATGAACGCGCTGCTGCGTGACATGGAAATCACCGAGCGGTCTGGCCAGTGCAACCACGGCCGACCGACCTGGGCCCGTTTTTCGCTGGCGGAGATCGACCGCTGGTTCCTGCGCGGACGTTGAGGGGAGCATCGATGCGTTATCGGGGAGTGGGCGGCCTGCTGGCCGCTCTGGTATTGGTTGCCTGCAGCCCGGCGACACCGCCGGCGCCGAAGGTCACTGAAGATCCGGCCTACGCGGCCACGCAGCAGCAGTGGCGGGTAGCGCGCTACCAGGATCTGACCCGGCCGGACGGTTGGACAGCGCTGGTCGGCCTGCACTGGCTGCAGAACAAATCGCACTTCGTCGGCAGCGGCGCGACCAATGGCATCCGCCTGGCGGTTGGGCCGGACAAGCTGGGCCTGCTGCGCCGCGAAGGCAGCCAATGGTGGTTCACACCTGAGGCCGGCGTTGACGTCAGCCATGACGGGCAGCCGGTGCGCGGCCGCATCCGTGTCGACACCGACAAGGATCCGCAGCCGACGCTGCTGGCCTTCGATGGTGGCAAGGGGCAGCTCAGCATCATCCGCCGCGGCCCGCGCGATGCGCTGCGGGTCAAGCATGCCGATGCGCCGGCACGCCGAGATTTTGCAGGACTGGAGTACTGGCCGGGTGGTCCTGACTGGCAGGTGCAGGCGCGCTTCATCGCGCACTCGCCGGGCAAAACCCTGCCGATCGTCGATATCACTGGCCTGACCACCGAGATGCCCAACGCAGGCGCGGTCGAGTTCCAGCGTGATGGCCGCAGTTGGCGGCTGGAGGCGATTGGTGCGCCCGGTCAACCGCTGTTCCTGATCTTTGCCGACCGCACCAGTGGCCGCGGCAGCTATCCGGCCGGGCGTTACCTGGATACCGATGCGCCGGCAGCCGATGGCACGGTACGCATCGATTTCAACCATGCCTACAACCCGCCGTGTGCGTTCACCGCCTACGCGACCTGCCCGTTGGCGCCGCCGGAAAACCGGCTGGACCTGCGCGTGGAAGCGGGCGAGAAGGCTTACCACCTGCCTGAAGGAGAAGGCTGATATGCCGATCAGATCCCTGTTGCGTACCGCCGTTGTACTGGCGGCCTGTGCGCTGGCACCGCTGGTTGCAGCGCGTACCGCGCAAGCCGACATCGCTGGCGCAGCGGTGGCCAAGCCGCCGGTGCCGTTGCTGTGGAAAGTGACTGGGCCGGGCGACTCGCGCCTCTACCTGCTCGGTTCCTTCCACCTGCTGAAGCCGCAGGACTACCCGTTGTCGCCCGATGTCGAACAGGCGTTCGAGGCCTCGCAGCGGGTCGTGTTCGAACTGTCGCCGGAAGACATGCAGTCGCCACAGCTGGCCAGCCGCATGGTGCAGGCAGCGGTCCGCACCGATGGCAGCGAGCTCAAGCGTGACCTGGATGCTGCGACCTGGCAGAAGCTGCAGGTGTTCGCCACCGAGAACAAGCTGCCGCTGGCGCAGATGCAGGGCATGAAGCCGTGGTTTGTCGGCCTGAGCATTTCGGTCGGGCAGATGCAGAAGCTGGGCCTGGACCCCGCACTGGGCCTGGATCGTCACTTCATGGAGCGTGCGCAGAAGACCGGGCGCAAGACCGCGGGACTGGAAGACATCGATACCCAGATCGGCATGCTCGACGGAATGACGCTGCAGGAACAGCGGCAGATGCTGGCCGAAGCGCTGGACCAGGCTGGCAAGGCCGACGAGCAGGCACGCCAGCTGCATGATGCCTGGCGCCGGGGTGACGAGCGCCTGTTGTGGACCAGGATGGCGGCGGAAATGCGCCAGCAGTATCCACAGCTTTACCAGCGCATCAATACCGGCCGCAATGACGCCTGGGTGCCGAAGCTGCTGCCGTACCTGCAGGCCGGGCAGGGCGGCACGCTGGTGGTGGTGGGCACGCTGCACCTGCTGGGCAACGACGGCGTGGTCGAGAAGCTGAAGGCGAAGGGTTACAAGGTCGAGCGTGTATGCACGGGGTGCAAGGCGAAACGCTGATGTATCGCCGACGCGATTCAAACAAAACGGCGCGCCAGGGGCGCGCCGTTTTCGTATCAACCGTTGCTGCAGCTCAGCGGCGGGTCTTGCCGCCGGTGCCGGCGCCCGGTTCGTTCGGTTTGTTGCCGGTACCTGCCCCGGTTCCCGTTCCGGTGCCGCCCGGGCGCGGGCCACCGAAGCCCGTGCCCATGTTGCGCTGGAATTCCTGCCACAGCTCCAGGTTGCGCTCGGTCAGCTGGTTCATCATCGCCCATGGGGTCTGCCCCAGCAGGTTGCCCATCTGCTGGCGGAACTGCTGCTGCTGGTCGAGGAAGACCTGCATGCTGCGCTCCAGGTAATTGCCCATGAAGCCCTGCAGGGAGTCGCCGTAGAAGCGGATCAACTGGCTCAGCAGCTGGGTGGACAGCATCGGTTCGCCGTCCTGTTCCTGGTCGGCGATGATCTGCAGCAGGACTGATCGCGTGAGGTCGTCTCCGCTCTTGGCGTCGCGGACTTCGAAGTCTTCACCGTCCAGGATCAGCTGGCGCACGTCCTCGATGGTGATGTAGCTGGAGATCTCGGTGTCGTAGAGACGGCGGTTCGGATACTTCTTGATGATGCGGGTCGCAGCCATGAAGCGGTACTCGTCACAGTAGACGCGCAGCATGGCGCAGTGCAGCAGCCGTTGCAACCGCCTCAGCCCCCGCCAGGCTTGGCTTTCGGCGACGATCATGTTGCGCAACAAGGGTTTGCGTGCTGCGCAGCATGACTCTTGGCATGGGCCGGCGGCGATCGCCGCGAGGGTCCCCTGCGCGGCTTACCAACCCATATGGTGGCCGCCGTTGATGTCCAGGTTGCTACCGGTGATCCACGAGGCTTCGTCGGCAACCAGGAACGAGACGCCGTAGGCGATTTCCTCCGGCTTGCCGAGGCGTCCGGTGGGGATATCGGCGATGATCTTGGCGCGCACTTCCTCCGGAACCGCCATCACCATGTCGGTGGCGACGTAGCCGGGCGAAATGGTGTTGACGGTAATGCCGAAGCCGGCGTTCTCGCGCGCCAGCGAGATGGTGAAACCGTGCATGCCGGCCTTGGCCGCCGCGTAGTTGGCCTGGCCGTACTGGCCCTTCAGGCCGTTGATCGAGCTGATCTGGATGACCCGGCCCCAGCCGCGGCGGC
Organism: Stenotrophomonas sp. 22692; assembly: GCF_052045015.1. Lineage (NCBI taxonomy): Bacteria > Pseudomonadati > Pseudomonadota > Gammaproteobacteria > Lysobacterales > Lysobacteraceae > Stenotrophomonas > Stenotrophomonas sp. 22692. Next base: position 2,859 of record NZ_JBQEMR010000014.1, on the reverse strand, counting down.
GCATGCCCTCGATGACCGGACGGGTGACGTTGAACACCGAATTGAGGTTGGTATTGATCACATCGTGCCACTGGTCCGCGCGCATGCGATGGAACGTGGTATCGCGGGTGATGCCGGCGTTGTTGACCAGGATCTCGACCGGGCCCAGCGCGGCTTCGACCGCACGCACCAGCGCTTCGGCGCTGCCCGGATCGGAGACATCGCCCGGGAAGATCGACACGCTGTAGCCGCGTTCGGTCATCGCCTGCTGCCAGGCGCGGGCCTTGGCCTCGTCGCGGTAGTTGGTGGCGACCCGGTGGCCCTGGTCGGCCAGGCGTTGGCAGATGGCGGTACCGATGCCGCCGGTTCCGCCGGTGACCAGTGCGACGCGAGATGTCATGGAGTGCTGTCCGGGTATCAGGTGGGGGAAGGGTGATTCTGCAACATCGGCGCGGAAAGTGCGCCGGCTGGCAGCAGGATGTCGGTACGTGGCAGCCGCGCTGGGTCGAAGGCATTCCGAGCGGCCGCCAGCAGCGTGTCCAGATCGTGCGCAGGTTCCAGCGCTTCAGGTGCCTGGCCGAGCAGTTGCCATAGCTGGCGCAGCACGGGCAGCGGGCGCGAACTGTCCACTGGCAGCGCCGCCAGCGACTTGGACAGCTTGTGGCCCGGGGCATCGAGCAGCAGCGGCAGGTGCCAGTAGCGCGGTACCGCCAGCCCCAAGGCCTGCTGCAGCAGGATCTGCCGTGCCGTGGAGTCGAGCAGGTCGGCACCGCGCACCACTTCGGTCACCCCCTGCGCGGCGTCATCGACCACCACCGCCAGCTGGTACGCCCAGCAGCCATCGGCGCGGCGCAGCACGAAGTCGCCGACCTCGGCATGCACGTCCTGCTGCTGCGGGCCGCGCAGGCCATCGTCGAAGTGCACGATGCTGCCCGGTGGCACGCGGAAACGGACGGCGGGGTCCGGTCGCGGTTGCCGGGCGACGCAGTGATGGTGGATGCCGCCGCTGGCGGCCAGGTCGCCGCGGCTGCAGTGGCAGACAAAGGCCTGGTCGCTGGCGAGCAGTACGTCCAGCGCAGCCTGGTAGGCCTCGCCGCGCGCGCTCTGCCAGAAGATCGGGCCATCGTGGACCAGCCCGAACGCCGTCAGTGCCTGCAGTTGTGACTCGGCGGCACCGGGCACGGTGCGCGGCGGGTCGACGTCTTCGATGCGCAGCCGCCACAGGCCGCCGTGATGGCGCGCGAGCAGCCAACTGCCGAAGGCGGCGAGCAGAGATCCGGGGTGGAGCAGGCCGGTCGGCGAGGGCGCGAAGCGGCCGCAGGGAATGGGGGAGGTCATGCTGGCTGAATCGTCGGTCAGGTTGGCGCTTGAATTCAAGCTGACCACACCGCAAATTGACCGGTATCGACCCCTTCCGAGCCGGATTTTCCCATGTTTACCCGCATTGCCCTGTTCCTGGCGACCAATTTCGCGGTCCTGATCCTCGCCAGCATCGTGATGTCGCTGTTGGGAACCGACCCGAGCAAGATGAGCGGCCTGCTGGTCATGGCCGCGATCTTTGGTTTTGGTGGCTCCCTCATCTCGCTGCTGCTGTCCAAGTGGATGGCCAAGCGCTCCACCGGTGCGGTGGTGATCACCGAGCCGCGCAACCAGACCGAACGCTGGCTGCTGGCCACGGTCGAGCGCCAGGCCAAGGCGGCCGGCATCGGCATGCCGGAGGTGGCGGTGTATGAAGGCCCGGAGATCAACGCCTTCGCCACCGGCGCCAACCGCAACAACGCGCTGGTGGCGGTGTCCACCGGCCTGCTGCACAACATGAGTGAAGATGAAGCCGAAGCGGTGTTGGGCCACGAGATCGCCCACGTCGCCAACGGTGACATGATCACCATGGCGCTGCTGCAGGGCGTGCTGAACACCTTCGTGATCGTGCTGGCCCGCGTGGTCGGCGGCATCATCGACAGCGCGCTGTCGGGCAACCGCGAAGGTGGCGGCCGCGGCTTCGCCTACTACATCATCGTGTTCGTGCTGGAGATGGTGTTCGGCCTGTTCGCCACGATGATCGCGATGTGGTTCTCGCGCCACCGCGAGTTCCGCGCCGATGCGGGTGGTGCCTCGCTGGCCGGCCGCCAGAAGATGATCGCCGCGCTGGAGCGCCTGCAGCTCAACCACGGCCAGAGCACGCTGCCGACCCAGATCGCGGCGTTCGGTATTGCCGGTTCGACGGCGAAGAAGCTGTTCATGAGCCACCCGCCGCTGGAAGAGCGCATCGCCGCGCTGCGGGCGTCGACGGTGGCGTAAGCTTCTGCTTTCAAGGTAGTGCAGGAACGCCTGGCCTCGCGCCGGGCGTTTTTGTTTGCGCGCCGACGCATTGGTGGCGCCGGGCCATGCCCGGCGTATCGTTTCCGCGCCTGCGGAGAGGTGTCACTTTCTTTGCTCGTGCAAAGAAAGTAACCAAAGAAACACGCCGCCAGGGCGCGAGCCGATGCTGCGCATCGGTACCCTGCGCTCCTCGGCCCGTCGAGGGACGGTGCGGGAACTCGCTGCGCTCAGACACCCGCACCTCTTCGCCCTCGCCGGACCTGCGGTGCTCGGCTCGCTCAGGGCGGACCCAAGGTCAAATGCCACAGCGGCACCCGGTTGATCCATGCTACGCGTGGATGCTGTTGCTCTTGCTCTTGACCTTCCAGTCCGCCTTGAGCGAGCCGAGCATCGCAGGGGAATCAGGGGCGAAGAGGCGCCAGTGTCTGAGCGCAGCGAGTTCGGCGCCGTCCCCTGATTCGCCGAGAAGCGCAGGGTACCGGCGCGTAGCGTCGGCTCGCGGCTGGCGGAGCGTTTCTTTGGTTACTTTCTTTGCGCGCAAAGAAAGTGACACCCCTCCGC
>NZ_JBQEMR010000013.1:0-93381 GCF_052045015.1 Stenotrophomonas sp. 22692 | reverse complement strand
CGGAGCGTTTCTTTGGTTACTTTCTTTGCGCGCAAAGAAAGTGACACCCCTCCGCAGGCGCGGAAATGATCCGCCGGGCATGGCCCGGCGCTACCGGTCCCCTACAACCACCCCTTCTGCCGCGCCAGCCGGTACGCCTCGATCCGGTTGGCCACACCCAGCTTGCCGATGCACTCGGACAGGTAATTGCGCACCGTGCCGTGCGACAGCCCCAGCTGCTCGGCGATCTCGCTGGCGGTACGGCCTTCGCCGGCCAGCCGCAGCACGCGGCGCTCGCGGTCGGTCAGTGGGTCGGCCTGCGACCAGGCATCGAGTGCCAGTTGCGGGTCGATCGCACGGATACCCTGCTTCACCTTGCGCAGTGCATCGGCCAGGTTCTCCGCCGGTGCGTCCTTCAACAGGTACCCCAGCACGCCCGCTTCCAGCGCGCGGCGCAGGAAACCGGCGCGGGCGAAGGTGGTCACGATCACCACCTTGATCGGCAGTCCATGGCGGGCGATGCGCTGTGCCAGCTCCAGCCCGGACAGGCCCGGCATCTCGATGTCGGTCACCAGGATGTCCGGCTGCAGCTGCTGCAGCATGCGCCACGCAGCCTCACCGTCGGCGGCGCTGCCCAGCACCTCGATATCCGGCTCCAGGCCCAGCAGCGCCGACAGTGCGCCACGCACCATCGCCTGGTCTTCGGCCAGCAGGATGCGGATCATGCAGCACCATCCTGAGCCAGTGACGCTGGCGACAGCGGCGTGGTCGCGGCCACCAGTGGCACGCGCACGGTCACTACCGTGCCCTCTCCGCGCGGCGACTGCAGTGACAACTGTCCACCCAGCGCCATCGCCCGTTCGCGCATGCCGCACAATCCATTGCCTTCGGCCTGTACGCCGCCACGGCCATCGTCGCGGATCTGCATCGCCAGCATTCGTCCTTCCAGCATGAATTCCACCCGCGCCTGCGTCGCCTGCGCGTGGCGCACGATATTGGTTGCCGCCTCGCGCAGCACCAGCGCCAGTCCGCGCTCCACGTCCACCGGCATCGGCGGTGGAGGCGCGTACTGCAGGTGCACCTGCTGGCATTCCAGCAGCAGGCGCGCCGAGGCCAGTTCGCCGGCCAGGTCACTGGCACGGATGCCGGTGACCGCACTGCGTACCTGGGCCAGCGCTTCGCGGGCGATGTCCTCGGCTTCGCCGATCTCCTGCCGCGCACGGGCATCGCCACGGTCGTGCAGCTTGCGCGCCAGCTCCAGCTTCAACGTGATCAAAGACAGGGTATGGCCGAGCAGATCATGCAGATCGCGGCCGATGCGCTCGCGCTCGGCGGTGGTGGCCAGCCGCCGTACTTCCTCCTGCGAAAGCTGCAATGCGGCATCCTTTTCCTTGTTCACCGTCTCCACGTTCACCACCATGCCGATGATGAACGACACCGCCGGCACCCAGACCAGGCTCTGCCACGGGTAGTGCGCAAGGTAGGCCACCAGGTAGAACACCGCGTTGAGCACGGCCAGCAGCAACAGATAACGCCACCAGCTGCTGCGACCGCAGACCCGCAGCATCACGCAGCCGAAAATGAAGTAGCTGATGCCCGATGGGTACCAGGGCACCAGCACGATCGCCAGCGCGGTCATCGCCAGTGCATAGCGGGGCGCATGGTGCCGCGGCGACAGCAGCAGGCGCGCATACAACAACAGGAACAACGGATAGCTGGCCAGGGTGAACCACAGCCAGCGCAGCGTGTACCCCCCTGAAAACAGCGGCGTCATGAACACCCACACCGTCCACAGCAGGTGGATGGCATCGGCCCAGGCCGGCTTGCCGCGGCGCAGGTTGTCGGCCACCGCCGAATCCGGTGCGGGGCGCAGCAGGGACGCAAACCAGCTCGACGACACGGGGTGATCCAGGCGGGGACGATCGCTGCCGATCATGCCAGTTCAGCCGATCCGGCGCAGGCGGCGGCGCGCCAGCAGCAGCGCCACAACCGTGACCAACAGCAGCACCAGCAGATGGCCTGCCATGCTGCCCACCGACGGCAGCCCGACCACCGGTAGCGCCAGCTGCGCCAGATGCCAGGTCGGCCACAGCGGTGCCATCGTCGAGAACAGCTGGGGCAGCGCCGACAGCGGTAGCCACAGGCCCGACAGCAACGCCAGCGGCAGGTAGACCAGGTTGACCATCGCCGGCGCTGCGCTGGCACTGACATGGCTGCCGATCAGCAGGCCGATCGCCCCCAGCGGCAGCGCAGCCAGGCCCGCCACCGCCAGCAGCTGCAGCACCTGCAGGGCGTGCGGCTGCACACCCCCCAGCACAGATGCCACGCCGATCAACAACGAGGCCACCAGCAGCGCGAACAGCATGGCCATCGCAAGTCGCGCCAGCAGCGGCGCCGCCGGCGGCATCGGCAGCGCCCGCTTGAGCGTAAGCAGCCCGCCTTCTCGGTCCAGCGCCAGCTGCACGCCGAAGCCGAACAGCGCCGGGGCCATCGCGCCGAACACGCAGTAGGTGGCCAACAGGTACAGCGGTGCGTGGCCACGGCCCAACAGCACGCCGAACAGCAGGTAGAAAAGCACCGGGAACAGCAGCGAAGGTACGGCGAAGGCGGGCGTACGCCAGGCGCGGCGCAGTTCGGCCACCAGCTCAGCGCGGTACGGACGCAGGGCTTGGCGCCAGGCAGATGCCTGCGCCGGTGCGGTACCGGTGCGGGTCATCGTGTTCATGCGGCCTCCCGGGTCAGGTCGAGGAAGGCGTCGGCCAGCGCCGCGCCCTGTACTTCCAGCTCACGCAACTGCGCGTCGGCCGCCAGCAGGCGTGCCACCACCGGCTCGGCCGGGCTCGCCAGCAGCTGCAGATGCTCGCCGTCGCGCTGCACCTGCTGTACCCCCGGCCAGTGCTGCACGTCGTCGGCCAACAGCGTGCTGCGGCAACGGATGCGACGCGGCCGGTCGGCCAGGCGCAGTTCGCCCAGCGGCGCGTCGGCCAGCACCCGCCCCTGTTCCAGCACCACCACCTGCTGCGCCAATGCCTCGGCCTCTTCCAGGTAGTGGGTGGTCAGCAACACGCCGCAGCCTTCGGCCACCAGTTGCCGCACCGCCTGCCACATCGCCTGCCGCGCCTGGATGTCCAGCCCGGTGGTGGGCTCGTCCAGGAACAGCACGCGCGGGCGGCCGCACAGCGCGATGGCGAACTGCACGGCACGCTGCTGGCCGCCGGACAGCTGGCCGTAGCGGCGGCGCGCCAGCGCCTGCAGTCCGGCGCGCTGCAGTACCTCCGGCAACGGCATCGGGTCGGGGTAACAGGCACTGGCCTGGGCCACCAGCTCGTCCACCTGCAGCATCGGCGGCAGGTTCGTGCTCTGCAGCATCACGCCCAGGCCCAATCGGCTGGCCCGCTGCTGCGGGTCGCCACCGAGCAGCTCGACCAGGCCGGCATCGGCGCGACGCTGGCCCAACAGCACGCTGATCGCGGTACTCTTGCCGGCACCGTTGCGGCCCAGCAATGCCAGCACCTGGCCAGCGCGGACCTGCAGGTCGATGCCATGCAGGGCGGTATGGTCGCGGTAGCGCACCTGCACCTGCTGCAGGCGGGCCAGCGACGGGGCGATCGGATCCATGGGCGGTACCGGTAGCGGGGACGTTGCCATCCTGTACCGGCGTGGTCACATTTCGCAGTTGCCGCCGTCAGTGTCATCGGGTGACAGCTGTCACTGCCGTCATCGCCGTACCTGCCTTCATGCTGTGCCGCACGCTCCACCGCCGGAACCGCCGCCGTCTGCCCTTCCGGCCACACCCGCCCGAACGCCTGTGATGGAACGAATGAACGCTTCTGCCGAGCTGTTGAAGGAACTCCGTATCGACCGCAAATCGCCGCCGCCGGCCTCCGGTGGTGGCAGCAACGGCGGTGGTCGCCGTTGGTTGTGGATCGCGATCATCGTGGCCGTGCTGCTGATCGCCGCCGCCGTCGCCTTCCTGTTCGGCCGTGCGCCGGCCGTGGAGGTGGAAACCGCGCCCGCCGTGGCCATCCAGCAGGGCAATGCCAGCAGTTCGGTGCTCGACGCCAGCGGCTACGTGGTCGCCCGCCGCATGGCCACGGTCTCGGCCAAGATCACCGGCAAGGTGCGCGAGGTGATGATCGAGGAGGGCATGCGCGTGGAACAGGGCCAGATCATGGCCACGCTGGACCCGATTGATGCCGACGCCCAGCGCAGCCTGTATGCCTCGCAGCTTCAGGCCGCACGCAGCCAGGTGGCCGGGCTGGAGGCGCAGCAGAAGCAGGCCACCGCCGAAGCCAGCCGCCTGCAGGCACTCGTCGGCCAGCAGCTGGTATCGCGCTCACAGTACGACCAGGCCGTGGCACAGCGCGACAGCCTGCGTGCGCAGCTGGAGACCGCCCAGCGCAACGTCAAGGTCGCCAACGACCAGCTGGCCATCGCCGATCTGGGCGTGGACAACAACATCGTGCGCGCGCCGTTCTCCGGGGTGGTCACCGCCAAGGCCGCGCAGCCCGGCGAAATCGTTTCGCCGCTGTCGGCAGGCGGTGGCTTCACCCGTACCGGCATCGGCACCATCGTCGACATGGACTCGCTGGAGATCGAAGTCGAGGTGGGCGAGGCCTTCATCGGCCGCGTGCAGCCGAAGATGCCGGTGGAAGCCACGCTCAACGCCTATCCGGAGTGGAAGATTCCGGGCGAGGTGATCGCCATCATCCCTACCGCCGACCGCGGCAAGGCCACGGTGAAGGTGCGCGTGGCGCTGAAGGTGAAGGACCCGCGCATCGTGCCGGAGATGGGCGTGCGGGTCAGCTTCCTGGAACAGGCCCAGCCGCAGGCGGCCGCCAAGCCGCAGGGCGTGCGCGTGCCAGGCGGCGCCGTAGTCCAGCGCGACAGCGCCTCGGTGGCCTTCGTGCTGGGCGACGAGAGCCGCGTGCAGCAGCGCACGGTCGAGGCCGGCCAGGCGATGGGCAAGGACCGTCAGATCCTCAAGGGCGTGAGTGCAGGTGAATCGGTGGTGGTGAACCCGCCGGACACCCTGCGCGATGGCGCCAAGGTGCAACAGAAACAAGCGCAGTAACGGCCTGGCGCCCATGGGCGCCGCCGGCAACACCGCTCGACGCACGCCTGCGGCCACCGCAGGTGCGCTTCCCCGTTTCCCGCCTTCCGTGGAGAACCACCCATGTCGACCCTGGTTTCACTGCGCAACATCACCAAGACCTACCAGCGTGGCCCCGAGAAAGTGCAGGTGCTGCACGGCATCGACCTGGACATCGCCAGCGGCGACTTCGTCGCGCTGATGGGCCCGTCCGGTTCGGGCAAGACCACCCTGCTCAACCTGATCGGTGGGCTGGACAACCCCAGTGGCGGCGAAATCAGCATCGAAGGCGAGCGCATCGACCAGATGAGCGGCGGCCAGCTGTCGACGTGGCGCAGCCATCACGTCGGCTTCGTGTTCCAGTTCTACAACCTGATGCCGATGCTGACCGCGCAGAAGAACGTGGAACTGCCGTTGCTGCTGACCCACCTCAGTGCGGCGCAGCGCAAGCGCAACGCCGAGATCGCGCTGACCCTGGTCGGCCTGGCCGACCGCCGCAGCCATCGCCCCAACGAACTGTCCGGCGGCCAGCAGCAGCGCGTGGCAATCGCCCGCGCGATCGTCTCCGACCCGACCTTCCTGATCTGCGACGAACCGACCGGCGATCTCGACCGCCAGTCCGCCGAAGAGATCCTGGGCCTGCTGCAGCAGCTCAACCGCGAACACGGCAAGACCATCATCATGGTCACCCATGACCCGAAGGCCGCCGAGTACGCCACCCACACGGTGCACCTGGACAAGGGCGAGCTGGCTGACGCCCCGCTGGCCCACTGACGGAGGCCACAGCGATGAAATACTTCTCGTTGGTCTGGGCGCAGCTGTTCCGCAGCCGCACCCGCACCCTGTTGACCCTGCTGTCGGTGGTGGCCGCGTTCCTGCTGTTCGGCATGCTCGACTCGGTACGCGTGGCGTTCTCGTCCGGCGGCAGTGTGGAAGGCGCCAACCGGTTGGTGACAGCCTCGCGCCTGTCGATCACCCAGTCGCTGCCGATCCGCCTGGAAGCGCAGATCCGCCAGGTCAGCGGCGTGCGCGATGTCACCTACGGCATGTGGTTCGGTGGCATCTACCAGGACCCGAAGAACTTCTTCCCCAACTTCTCGGTGGCGCCCAACTACTTCGATGTCTACCGCGAGCTGCAGATCGACCCGGCGCAGCTGCAGGACTGGCAACAGACCCGTACCGGCGCGATCGTCGGCGAGACGCTGGCCAAGCAGTTCGGCTGGAAGGTCGGCGACACCATCCCGCTGCAGGCCACCATCTTCCCGCGTGGCGGCAGCAACGACTGGCCGCTGGAACTGAAGGGCATCTACCGTTCCAAGGACCGCGCGCTGGCCGCCAACGAAGAACGCCAGTTGATGATGAACTGGAAGTACTTCGACGAATCCAACGACTACATCAAGAACCAGGTGAGCTGGTACACGGTGACGCTGGACAATCCGGACCATTCCTCGCGGGTGGCGCAGGCCATCGATGCAATCTCGGCCAACTCCGACCACGAGACCAAGACCCAGACCGAATCGGCGTTCCAGCAGGCCTTCGTCAAGCAGTTCGCGGATATCGGCATGATCGTCACTTCGATCATGGGCGCGGTGTTCTTCACCCTGCTGCTGTTGACCGGCAACACCATGGCGCAGGCGGTGCGCGAGCGCGTGCCGGAACTGGCCACGCTGAAGACACTGGGCTTCAAGGACAGCACCGTGCTGACCCTGGTGATGGTGGAGTCGGTGCTGCTGATCGGCCTGGGCGGCCTGATCGGCATGGGCCTGGCCGCGCTGATCCTGCCGGCGATCGGCCCGAAGAGCATGGGCATGCTGCCGCCGCACGTACCGACGCCCACCTGGCTGATGGGGCTGGGCCTGATCGTGGTGATCGGCATCATCGTCGGCCTGCTGCCGGCGCTGCGTGCCAAGCGCCTGAAGATCGTCGACGCACTGGCCGGCCGCTGAGGAGACCTGCAGATGAACAAGTTCAAGAAGTGGGCCGGCAACGCGTTGACCGTGCTGCTGCTGGTGATCGGCCTGGTGCTGTGGATCAGCCTGCCGTGGATCGGCGTGCTGGCCGTGGCCGTGCTGGTGGCCCTGTGGCTGCTGCTGACCCGCGGCGGACGGTTGGCACTGGCCGCCACCCGCATCGGCGTGGCCAGCCTGCCGCAGCGCTGGGGCGCGTCCTCGGTGATCGTGGTCGGCATCGCCGGCGTGGTCGGCGTGCTGGTGGCGATGCTGGCGATGGGCGAAGGCTTCCAGGCCACGCTCAACAACACCGGCGATGACACCACCGCCATCGTCCTGCGTGGCGGCTCGCAGGCCGAGACCAACTCGGTCATCACCCGCGAGCAGGTACCGACGCTGTCCACCCTGCCCGGCATCACCCGCGATGCCGAAGGTCGGCCGCTGCTGTCACCGGAGCTGTCGCAGGTGGTCAACCTGGTGTCGAAGTCCGATGGCACCGACGTCAACGCGCAGTTCCGCGGCGTCGGCCCGCAGGCGTGGGCGGTGCATGACAAGGTCAAGATCGTCGAAGGCCGCACGTTCGCCACTGGCCTGCGCGAGATCGTGGTCGGCCAGGGCGCCAAGGGCCAGTTCCGCGATCTGGACGTGGGCAAGACGCTGACGCTGGGCAACCAGACCTGGACCGTGGTGGGTGTCTTCGCCACCGGCGATGCACATGATTCGGAACTGTGGACCGACGCCGATACGCTGGCCACCACTTATCAGCGCAGCGCCTGGCAATCGATCAGCGTGCGCACCGATGGCAAGGCGGGCTTCGAGCAGTTCAAGGCCGCCGTCGCCGCTGATCCACGCCTCAAACTGGACGTGGAAACCACCCGCGTCTACTACAGCAAGCAGGGCGGCGGGCTGACCAAGCTGATCGACATCCTCGGCAAGGTGATCGGCACGATCATGGCGGTCGGTGCGGTGTTCGGCGCACTCAACACCATGTATGCGGCTGTTGCCACGCGTGCGCGCGAGATCGCCACCATGCGCGCGATCGGCTTCCGTGGCCTGCCGGTGGTGACCGCGGTGATGCTGGAGACGATGCTGCTGGCGCTGCTGGGCGGTCTGCTGGGGTGCGCGGTGGCGTGGCTGCTGTTCAATGGCTACAGCGTGTCCACCATCGGCAGCAACTTCAGCGCGGTGGTGTTCAAGTTCCATGTGTCGCCAGAACTGCTGTGGACCGGGCTGAAGTGGGCGCTGGGCATCGGCCTGGTTGGCGGCCTGTTCCCGGCGCTGCGCGCGGCACGTTTGCCGATCACCACGGCGCTGCGCGAAACCTGAGCATTTCCCAGCGATAGATTGCGCATCCTGCAGAGGGACGGAGCGAAGGCTCCGTCCCTTTTTGTTTGCACGTCATCCACGCATGGCGTGGATGGATGCCTGCGCACACGCGCTGCTACAGATCGGCGGAAATCCGCCGCTATCGATGCCTCTGCCCATCGCGCACGCAACGTGCGTGACGCTGCGCACATCGCATCTGTGGATTGTTGGTTGCGATTCATCTTCGCGCACATTCAGCGGCATGGCGACAAACAGTTACGAATGGAAACACTCTAGAATCCCGGCCCCCACGTTGGTTTGCAGCACCCCACGCGCCCACAGAACGGACGCTTGTTTTCCTGAAACACGAGATGTCACGGATGTCCCTGAAAACCACTCCGCTGCGCAACGCGATCGTCATCGCGCTGGCCGCCAGCTGCACCACCCCCGCCTTCGCACAGAGCGCCGGCGATACCCCGACCAATCTCGACCGCATCGAGATCACCGGCTCGCGCATCCGCCAGGCCAGTGTCGAGACCGCACAGCCGGTCGTCGCGCTCAGCCGCGCCGAGATCGAGAAGAAGGGCTACATCAACGTCGCCGACATCCTGCAGGACGTCACCGCCGCCGGTGCTCCGAGCCTGAGCCGCTCGTCGTCGCTGAGTTCTTCGCGCGACTTCGGCGGCACGTACGTCAGCCTGCGCAACCTCGGCCCGGAACGCAGCCTGGTGCTGATCGACGGCCGCCGCATGGGCGTCAGCGCCGGTGGCTACTCCGACCTGGCTTCGATTCCGTCCGCCATCGTCGAGCGCGTTGAAGTGCTGACCGACGGCGCATCCGCGCTGTACGGCTCGGACGCCATCGCCGGTGTGGTCAACATCATCACCCGCAAGAACTTCGACGGTGGCGAAGCCAGCGTCTACGTCGGCCAGTACGGTGAAGGCGACGGCCAGAAGCGCTCCTACAGCGCCACCTTCGGCAAGACCTTCGACCGCGGCTGGTTCAGCGTCGGCGCCGAGCGCACCAAGGAAGACGAGATCCTCGGCAGCGAGCGCGAGTTCAGCCGTTACCCGGGTGGCCCACGCCACGCCGATGACGTCGACGCGCTGAGCCCGACCACCCAGTGGGGCACCGTCACCGTCGGCGGCAAGCCGCTGACCGTGGGCCCGGGCGGTAATCCGAGCCAGGCTGGCAACTTCCACACCCCGGACCCGGCTGATGGTGCCAACGCCAAGACCAACATGAGCCTGCTGAGCGGTCTGGAGCGCACCTCGGTGTTCGCCAACGGTGGTTTCTCGATCACCGACAACCTGCGCATCGTGGCCGACGCGCTGTACAGCAAGCGCGAGTCGACCAAGCACCTGGCCGGCTACCCGTACTCGGTATCGGCCGCACAGGCCCGCAATGGCACCCGTGCTGCCCTGTCCAAGGACAGCACCTTCAACAAGTGGGGCCAGGACGTCCTGTTCTCGCACCGCACTGAAGAACTGCCGCGCGGCACCGAGAACAACCTGGACACCAAGCGCGCCAGCATCGGCCTGGAAGGCAGCTTCGAAACCGGTTCGCGTTACTGGGACTGGAACGTCAGCTACATGTACAACCGCAATGAAGGCGAGCGCATCGGTACCGGCAGCATGTACCAGCCGCACGTCGACCTGGCGGTCGGCCCGTCCTTCATGGATGGCACCGTGGCACGCTGCGGCACCCCGGGTGCGGTGATCGCCGGCTGCGTGCCGTGGAACCCGGCCGCACCGATGGGCTATGCGGGCCCGGGCTCGCTGGGCAACCAGGACGTGCAGGACTACCTGTTCACCCGCTTCGTGGACAAGATGAAGAGCACCACCAAGGTGGCCAGCGCCAACATCTCCGGCTCGCTGTTCACTCTGCCTGCCGGTGACATCATGGGTGCGATGGGCTTCGAGCACCGCAGCGAAGAGGCCAGCTACACCCCGGACCTGATGGTGCAGAAGGGCCAGATCGCCGGCACCACCGGCCAGCCGACCCGTGGCGATTACTCGCTCAACGAGGTCTACCTGGAAATGCAGGTGCCGCTGCTGGCCGACATGCCGTTCGCGCGTGAACTGTCGCTGGACCTGGCCGGTCGTTACACCGACTACAACACCTTCGGTTCGACCACCAACAGCAAGTTCGGCCTGAAGTGGAAGCCGATCGACAGCCTGCTGGTGCGCGCGACCTACGGTACCGGCTTCCGTGCACCCACCGTGGACGATCTCTACGGCGGCGCCGTGTCCAGCCGCGATTCGTTCACCGATCCGTGCGATACGAAGTTCGGCATCGCCGCCAGCAGCCCGACCGTGGCAGCACGCTGCAAGGCGCTGAATGTGCCCGCCAACTTCCGTCAGCAGACCGGTGCGGACGGCAACCTTGCCAACCGCCCGGGCCAGCAGGCCACCTCCGATTTCAACTCGGGTTCCAACCCGGAACTGAAGCCGGAAACCGCCAAGACCTGGACCGTCGGCCTGGTCTACAGCCCGGAATTCGTGCAGGGCCTGGACGTCAGCCTGGACTGGTGGAAGATCCGCATCAACAACGCCATCGTCGGCGAGTCGGCCACCGACATCCTCAACCAGTGCTACGTGCAGGGCGTGGATTCGGCCTGCGGTCGCTTCACCCGTTCCACCGCTGCGGCCACCCGTGGCCAGGTCTCGGCGCTGGATCGTTCGCTGGTCAACGCTGGCTATCGCGAAACCGCCGGCTATGACATCGGCGTGCGTTACCGCCTGCCGGAAACCGCGTACGGCAAGTTCGCCATCAACTGGAACACCACCTACACCGACTACCTGGAGCAGCGCAACGACACCGCCGCCACCACGCCGGTGGAGCAGAAGACCGGCTGGCAGGGCAACTTCCGCGTGCGTTCGACCTTCAACCTGGATTGGCAGTACGGCGATCTGGGCATCGGCTGGACCGCCCGCTACTACTCGGGCATGAAGGAAGCCTGCTCGTATGACCTGGCCGGTGGCCCGGACTGCAACATGGCCGGCTTCGTCTCGCCGTACACCGATGCGCAGCCGAGCCGCAAGGTGGGCTCCAACACCTTCCACGACCTGCAGGTGCGTTACAGCCTGCCGTGGGACGGCACCGTGTCGCTGGGCGTGAACAACGTCTTCGACCACCAGGGTCCGATCATGTACAGCCAGCCGAACAGCAGCTTCACCTACTACGGTGGCTTCGACATCGGTCGTTTCATGTACATGAAGTACCAGCAGCGCTTCTAAGCCTGCAACCGCGTTCCCGCCACCGCCATCTCTCTCCTGGCGGTGGATGGAAGCAGAACGGCGCCCCTCGGGGCGCCGTTCTTTTTTTGCGGAAAGCGTGGCCGGATCCCGGCGCCGCTACCGCTTGCGCATCGTGCGGATGTTGTCGCCGACGAACAGCACCAGGCCGGCCCAGATCGCCGCGAAGCCGATCGCCTTGGCGGTATCGAACGCTTCGTGGAAGAAGAACACGCCCAGCAGCAGCTGCAGGCTCGGCGCGATGTACTGCAGGATGCCGACCAGCGACAGCGGAATGCGCTTCACGCCGTAAGCAAAGCCGATCAGCGGCACGGCCGTCACCGCACCGCCGAAGATCAGCAGCAGGTCGTTGCGCCAGCCCCAGCCATGGAAGAACGCGCCGCCATGGCCGTTCTCGGCCCAGATCGCGAACGCCAGCGCCGGCAGGAACAGGTACATGCTCTCCACGCCCAGCCCGGCCACCGGATCGACCGAAACCAGCTTGCGCAGCAGCCCATACAGGCCGAACGAACAGGCCAGGCCCAACGCGATCCACGGCGGCGTGCCCGCATCGATGGTCAGCCAGGCCACACCCACCGCCGCCATCGCCACCGCCACCCACTGCAGGCGGCGCAGGCGCTCCTTCAGCACCAGCACGCCCAGCAGCACGTTCACCAGCGGGTTGATGAAGTAACCCAGGCTGGTTTCGATCACATGGCCGGCGTTGACCGCCCAGATGTACAGGCCCCAGTTGAACGCGATGGTCAGGCTCGACACCAGCAGGATCGGCAGCGCGCGCGGCTGTGCGGCGATCTTCTGCCACCAGCCCAGGCGCGAACTGAGCAGCAGCCAGCCCAGCACCAGCACGGTGCTCCAGATGATGCGGTGGGCGATGATCTGGAACGAGGGGACCTCGTTGAGCAGGTGCCAGTACACCGGCACCACCCCCCAGATCACGAAGGTGGACGCAGTGACCAGCAGGCCCCGGCGTTGTTCTTTCTCGTCCATGCTCATTTCTTTCGTGTCCTTGCCATTGTCAGCACCACCACACCCAGAAGAATCACCGCCATGGCGAGGAAGTCCCGCCATCCAAAGCGTTCACCATTCAATGCAGCGCCCAGCAACACCGCAATCACCGGATTGACGTACGCATAGCTGCCCGCCAGCGCCGGGCGCACGTTCTGCAGCAGCCATACGTAGGCGGTGAACGCGACGATGGAGCCGAACACGCACAGGTAGGCCATCGCCAGCAGGCCGCCGGTGTCGGGCAGCGTGGTCGGGCGTTCGCCCACGGCCAGGCCGATCAGCACCAGCAGCACGCCGCCGCAGATCATCTGACCGGCAGCGGTCATGAACGGGCCCGGCAGGTCCAGGCCACGTGACCACACCGAACCGAACGCCCAGCCGATCGGCGCGATCAGCAGCAGCACCAGCCCGGTCGGCGAGGCGGTCAGGCTGCTGCCGGCATTGAGCCAGACCACGCCGACAAAGCCGACCGCGATGCCCAGCCATTCACCCTTGCTGGCATGTTGGCCGCGCAGCGCCGAGAACAGCGCCATCCACAGCGGCACCGAGGCCACCGCGGTAGCGGCCAGGCCCGAAGACACCTCACGCTCGGCCAGCACCACCATGCCGTTGCCCAGCACCAGCATGGTCACGCCCATCACCACCAGGTTGCGCCACTGCCGCAGGGTCGGGTTCGGCATCGTCCAGAACAGGCGCAAGGCCAGGAACATCAGGCCACCGGCAATGATGAACCGGCTGCCGGAGACCATCGTCAGCGGCAGCGCGCCGCCGTGCAGGGCCTTGGCGATGCCCAGGTAGGTCGAGCCCCAGACCACGTAGACCAGCAGCAATGCCAGCGCGACAAGGCCACCCCGGGGGGCAGCCGCAGACGAAGAAGGGGGAGCCGACATGACACACCAGGGAGCCGGGGGAAGGCGGATTCTAGGACGTTTTGAGTATGGTCCGGGACCCCGGACAGTGGCACGCTGTCATCCATCCATGCACCCTGCTCTGGTCTGCTACCCCGTGTTGACGGCCGATGCAGTACCAAGAGGGCTGCCCGGCCGCGCCGCCCCAAGGCCGGGCGCCGTTTTCCCTGCGCACGGACGCGCCGCATCGAGGATTCCCACCCAGATGAGCACCACGTCCCAACCTGCCGTACCCGCAAACGACCGCGCTGCCCTGCGGCGGTCGATCTCCAACACCCTCAAAGGCTCCGCCGGCAACCTGGTGGAGTGGTATGACGTCTACGTGTACTCGGTGTTCGCCGTGTACTTCGAATCGCAGTTCTTCTCGCCGGACGACAAGAACTCCACCCTGTACGTGTGGGCGATCTTCGCCGCGACCTTCCTGATGCGCCCGATCGGTGCCTGGTTCTTCGGCCGCTTCGCCGACCGCCACGGCCGCCGCCTGGCGCTGACGGTCTCGGTCACGCTGATGGCGCTGTGCTCGTTCCTCATCGCCATCACCCCCACCGCCGCCAGCATCGGCATCTGGGCCGCGGTCATCCTGCTGTTCGCACGCCTGCTGCAGGGCTTCGCCACCGGTGGCGAGTACGGTGCCAGCGCCACCTACATGTCCGAGGCGGCCATTCCCGGCCGTCGCGGCTTCCTGTCCTCCTTCCACTACGTCACCCTGGTTGGCGGCCATGTGCTGGCCCAGCTGACCCTGCTGCTGATGCTGACCTTCTGGGGCAAGCCGGAGATCTCCGAGTGGGGCTGGCGCATCGCCTTCGGCATCGGTGGCATCGCCGCGGTGGTGGTGTTCTGGCTGCGCCGCGGCATGGACGAATCGCTGTCGGAGTCGTCCATCGAAGCCGCACGCGAAGGCAAGGCACAGAAGTCCGGCTCGATGTACGAGCTGTTCGTGCACCAGTGGCGCCCGCTGCTGCTGTGCTTCCTGATCACCGCCGGTGGCACCGTGGCCTTCTACACCTACTCGGTGAACGGCCCGAAGATGATCCAGAGCGCCTTCGCCGGCAACGACCCGATGACCGGCACCCTGATCAACCTGGGCGTGCTGGCGTTCCTGATGGTGCTGCAGCCGGTCGGCGGCTGGCTGTCGGACATCATCGGCCGCAAGACCCTGCTGGTGTTCTTCGGTGTGGGCGGTGTGCTGTACAGCTGGTACCTGATCACCCAGCTGCCGCACCAGCATGACGCCACCCTGGCCTTCCTGACCCTGGCCATGGCCTTCGTCATCCTCACCGGCTACACCTCGATCAACGCGGTGGTGAAGGCCGAGCTGTTCCCCACCCACGTGCGTGCACTGGGCGTGGGCCTGGGTTACGCGCTGGCCAACTCGCTGTTCGGTGGCACCGCCCCGCTGCTGTACCAGGGCGCGCTGAAGACCGGCCATGTCGACTGGTTCGCTATCTACGTAACCGCCACGATCGCGGTATCGTTGGTGGTCTATGTGTTCTTCCTTACCAACAAGGGCCCGAACTGGCTCGACGGCACCCGCACGTAAGCGCGTTGCCGTAATTGCGGCCACCGGTGCAATGCCGGTGGCCGCTGCGTCTCCCGCCACGCCACTGATGTGGATCGCGGCGACGCTGGCCGCAGCCACGGCACTGGCCTGGCTGCTGCGCCGTCCCAACGCGCAGGCCGCGTGGCCACGCATCGGATTCGGGATCGCCCTGCTGGTGTTCTGCGGCGCGCTGGCGCTGCAGCTGGCGGTGGACCTGGGCAGCGGCCACAGCTCGCTGCAGCTGCGCCTGCATCGCGGCATCAACGCAGGATCACCGGTTGGCCTGCGTACGATGGTGGCGTGCTATCTGGCCGCGCTCGCTGCCAGTGGCTGGGGCGCATGGACGCTGTTGCGCCGGCGCTGACGAGCGCGCGATCGTGCCGGCCGCTGGCCGGCAACTCCACATTCTTTCCGAAGGTTCACGAGGTTGCCGGCCAGCGGCCGGCACTACCTCAGCGGCGGGCGGCTTCGCTCTTGTCGCGTGCGCTGCGGAACTCCGATTCCTTTTCCCACGTCGGCCAGCGGCGGCTGTTGGCCAGCTCGGCACCCAGGTCGTAGACCAGCAGGGTATCGGCGGCGTGGCCGCTCGGATCCCAGCTCGGGGTCCAGGCATCGCAGGCCTGGTGGTAGCAGTCGGCGAAGTACTTCTCGCGCAGCGCACGGCCGGCTTCAACACCGCCGTCCAGCTTGTCCAGGCCCGGGCCGATGGTGATCGCCGGCACGCCCAGGCGGGCGAAGGCGAAGTGGTCGGCGCGGTAGAAGAAGCCCGCTTCCAGGTTCGGGTCCGGGCTGTAGCTGCGGCCGCGGGCCTTGGCCACGCGTTCCAGATCGCCTTCCAGCGACACCCGGCCCTTGCCCCACGAAGCGATGTCGCGGGTCGGGCCATCCGGGCTGAACATTTCGATGTTCAGCACTGCGGCGGTCTTGTCCAGCGGCGCCAGCGGGTGCGCGGCGTAGTAGCTGGCGCCCAGCAGGCCCTTCTCTTCGGCGGTAAGGGCCACGAAATACAGCGTGCGCTGCGGCTGCGGGCCGGCGGCGAACACGCGGCCCAGTTCCAGCACCGTGGCCACGCCAGTGGCGTTGTCGATCGCACCACGGCGGATGCGATCGCCCTTGGCATCGGCCTGGCCGATACCGAACGCATCCCAGTGCGCGGAGAAGATCACCGCCTCGTCGCCATGCTCGCCGCCGGGCAGCTTGGCCACCACGTTGCGGGTCACCACCTGCTCGCGCTTGAGCGCGAAATCCACGCTCAGCTTCGCGTTGTCCAGTGCTACCGGGCGGAAGTCTGCACGCATCGCCTTGCGCTTCTCGGCATCGAAGTCGAGGCCGGCGTCGGCGAAGATCGCCTCGGCCAGTTCGCGCTGCATCCAGCCGCGCAGCGGCGTGTGCTGCGCCATCGCCTCGGCCTGGCCGCGCTCGATGTCGAACAGCGGCGAGGTGCCCGAGCTCTTCACCGTGGCCCAGCCATACGCAGCCGGCGCGGTCTCGTGCACGATCAGCACGCCTTCGGCACCACGGCGCGCGGCTTCCTCGAACTTGTAGGTCCAGCGGCCGTAATAGGTCACCGCCTTGCCATCGAACGCGCCCGGCGCATCGGCTTCGAAATCGGCGTCATTGATCAGCACGACGGCGATCTTGCCGTGCAGGTCCACGTCCTTGTAGTCGTTCCAGTGGCGTTCCGGCGCATCGATGCCGTAGCCGACGAACACCAGCGGCGCATCCTTGATCTGCACGCGCTTGCGCGGTTGCAGGCTCTGCAGGGTCACGTCCACGCCGTTGGCCAGCGCGCGGCTGCCCTGCTTCAGCGACAGGCTGGCCTTGGCCGGCCCCTCCAGCTGCGCACGTACCAGCGGCACCGGCTGCACCCAGCTGCCATCCACGCCACCCGGCTGCAGGCCGTAGCTGCGGAACTGCTCGATCAGGTACTGCACGGTGCGCTCTTCGCCTTCGGTGGCCGGCGCGCGGCCCTCGAATTCATCCGACGCCAGCACACGCACGTGGCGCGACAGTGCCTGCGGATCGATGCCGCCACCGGGAAGGTCATTGGCCGCATGGGCCAGGCCACCGACGAACAGGCAGGACGACAGCAGCAACACGCGCATCGGATTCACGGCAGTACCACGGCTAGCTTGGAAGTCACCAGAGTGTAACGTGGTCGTGACATCACGGCGCAGCCTGGGCCCACGTCATCCACGCATGGCGTGGATCTACCTGCTGATGCGGTCCAGCCAGCACGCCAGGCCCTGCGCGTTGAGCTCGATGTCCATCGCCAGCACCGCAGTCACCGCCGCATCGTCCAGCGCACAGCCATGCAGCTGTGCACGCTCCAGGTACAGCGCCTGCAGTGCAGCCAACAGGCAGCGGTGGCGATCCGGCCGGCCATCGCACTGGCGGCCGATGGCCGCCATCGCATCGATCTGCTCGAACAGGTCGTCGGCCAGTTTTTCCACCTGTTCCACGCGCCCATAGTGGGTCAGGTACATCGCCTGCGGGCCGTAGCCCAGCATGCGCTGGATCGAGGCCTTCATCGCCTCCGGATCGAACTGCACCGGCGATGACGTGGGGAAGATGAAAGCGCCCTGCGCACTGTCCAGCTCGCGGTAGGAGATGCCGAAGGTATCGCCGGTGAACCAGCTGCGGCTGCGCGCATCCCACACGCAGTAGTGGTGCAGCGCGTGGCCCGGCGTGTGCAGCAGCACCAGCTCGCGGCCGGCCAGGTCGATGCGGTGGCCGTCCTCGGCCACCACCACGCGGTGTTCGGCAATCGCCTCGATGCGGCCATAGCTGCGTGCGATCTCTTCGGCACCGTACACCGCCGTCGCACCGGCAATCAGCCGGGTCGGGTCGATCATGTGCGGCGCACCGCGCGGGTGCAGCACCGCCTTTGCGTTCGGCAGCTGCTGCATCAGCAAGCCTGCGCCGCCGGCGTGGTCCAGGTGCACGTGCGTGAGCAGCAGCCAGTCCACCGCGTCCACGCCCAGGCCGGCGTCGGCCAGCGCCTGCAGCATGGCCGGCACTGACAGGCCGGTGCCGCAGTCGACGAACGCGGCGCGGCCGTTCTCAACGATCAGATAGGCCGCGTCGAAGTCGGGACGCTGGAAGCCGGTATCGATGGTGTGGATGCTGGGGTCGGCGGTCATCGGCACGCACCTGGCAGGATCGGGAACGGACCCCCATGGTAGGCGCGCAGGCGGCCCGGGTTCGATGCGGCTTTGGTCGGGTAGTGCCGACCGCTGGCCGGCACTACCGGTCCAACCAGCGTGGCCGCAGCAGCAACGCCAGCACCAGCACCGCCAGGAACGCGCCGTAGGCATACAGCACCGCCAGCACCTGTGGCCAGATGGGTCCGGCGCCGGGCTGCACCACGCCGATGCGGTAGCCCCACAGCATCGACACGATGCTCAGGGCGAAGGCCAGCGCCAGGGTGGTGCTGTCGAACAGGCGCCGCCGCGGGGTACGCGGCTGGCGCGGGAACAGCCAGTACAGGCTGCCCAGCAGCAGGAACCAGGGCAGGAACAGCAGCAGCGACAACCAGGCCATCGCAGACTCCATGTCATCGCGCCGGAGGCGCGCGGACATCATGCCATGGGCGCTGTGCCACGGTCGTGCCGGCGGAGTGCTTCCCTGTAGAGCCGAGTCCATGCTCGGCTGCTTTGCAGCCCAGCCGAGCATGGGCTCGGCTCTACAGAGGCGGAGCAAAGTCGAGCATGGCTCGACTCTACAAAGGGCAGGCAGGCCCGGCGATCAGGTCCCTTCGCGCAGCACGGCCAGCGCGGCCAGCACGGCGTCCACTTCGGCTTCCAGCTTGAACAGTTCGCTCTGCAGCTGGTCGCCCTGCTCGGCCTGCTTGATCACCGCGATCAGCTGGCCGGCATCACGCGGCGAATCGAAGCCTTCGCTCTGGATCAGCAGCGTGCCGTCACCGGCGGTCAGCTTGAAGTAGAAGCGGCCGTCCTTCTCGCGGTACTGCTTGAACAGCGGCGGTGCCACGCGGGCCACGCCGGCATCCTCGCTGGCGATGTCGCCGGCGCTGGACAGGTCACGCAGGCCCACCGCGTGGCGCAGCTCTTCCAGCAGCGGTACCGCCAGCTGCTCGCGCAGCTGCTGGCCACGGCGCTTGAGCAACGCTTCGATTTTCTCCGGCTCGGCCATCAGCGCGTTGTAGCGCTCGCGCAGCGGCGACAGCTCGCTGTCGATGCGCTCGAACAGCTGCTGCTTGGCATCACCCCAGCTGATGCCGGCGGCGAACGCCTTGGCGAATTCGGCGGTCTGTTCCGGGGTGGCGAAGGCCTGGTACATCTGGAACAGCGCCGAGCCCTCGGTGTCCTTGGGTTCGCCCGGTGCGCGCGAGTCAGTCAGGATCGAGAACACCAGCTTCTTCAGCTCCTCGCGCGGCACGAACAGCGGAATGGTGTTGTGGTAGCTCTTGCTCATCTTGCGGCCATCCAGGCCCGCCAGCGTCGCCACCTGCTCGTCGATCACCACGTCCGGCAGCGGGAAGTACTCCTTGCCGTACACGTGGTTGAAGCGCTGGGCGAAATCGCGCGCCATCTCGATGTGCTGGATCTGGTCACGGCCCACCGGTACCTGGTTGGCCTTGAAGATCAGGATGTCGGCAGCCATCAGCACCGGGTACATGAACAGGCCGGCGCTGACGCCTGCGTCCTCGTCCAGGCCTTCCTCGCGGTTCTTGTCCACCGCCGCCTTGTAGGCGTGCGCGCGGTTGAGGATGCCCTTGCTGGCGATGGCGGTCAGGAACCACATCAGCTCGGTGGTCTCGCGGATGTCGCTCTGGCGGTAGAACCACACGTGTTCCGGGTCCAGGCCGCAGGCCAGCCAGCTGGCCGCGATCTCCAGGGTCGCGCGCTGGGTGCGCTGCGGGTCCTGGGACTTGATCAGGCTGTGCAGGTCGGCCAGGAAGAAGAAGCTCTCGATCCCCGGCGCGCGGCTGGCCGCGATGGCCGGACGGATGGCGCCAACGTAGTTGCCCAGGTGGGGCGTGCCGGAGGGGGTGATGCCGGTAAGGACTCGGGTCGTCATGACTGCGTGGGGTAACCTTCGATGAACGGGGCCAGTTTACCTTGCACGCCACCAACCCCGTCAGGGCCCGCGGCGCGTTCATTCACGCAACCCCGCTGGAGACGCCCGATGAAACGCCTGCTGCCCCTGCTGCTGATCCTGCCCCTGGCCGGCTTCCGCCCGGCTCCCATGCCGCCGCCGGTGTACGAGGGCGGCCCCGTGCGCATGTCCCTGGTCGACCGCGACCGCGGTACCGAATTGCGCAGCTACCCTGCCGAGGGCCAGCGCTGGGTGGCCGGCGAGCGCGGCCACCGCTACGCCGTGCGCCTGTACAACGACAGCCCGCGCCGGGTGCTGGTGGTGCTGTCGGTGGACGGCGTCAACGCCATCTCCGGCGAGGATGCCGATCCCTCGCAGACCGGCTACGTGCTCAACCCCGGCCAGCGCGCCGACATCACCGGCTGGCGCAAGAGCCAGGACGAAGTGGCGCAGTTCGTGTTCAGCAGCCCCAGCGGCAGCTATGCCAGCCGCACCGGCCGCCCGGACAACATCGGCGTGGTGGGCGTGGCCGTGTTCGAGGAAGCGCGCCGCTGGCGCCCCGAACCGATCCTGCGCCGTGGCCTGCCGCTGCCGGCCCCGGCCGCGCAAGCCGAGGCTGCCGCTGATGCCAGTGCCAGCCGCATCGAGGGCTATGCCAGCAAGTCGCAGGCCCCTGCGCTGGGCACCGGCCACGGCGCTCGCGAACAGTCGTCGGTACGCGATACCAACTTCGAACGCGCCAGCCGCAGCCCCGCCCAAGTCCTGCAGCTGCGCTACGACAGCGCCCGCAACCTGCGCGCACGCGGCATCCTGGTGGATTCACCCTCGCGCCTGCCGCGCGAGCCCCAGGCCTTCCCCAACCGCTACGTGCCGGACCCGCCGGCGCGCTGATCCTCCCGCCCAGACAACACAACGCCCGCAACCTCTCGGTGCGGGCGTTGTGTTGTGAGGGAAACCGAAGCGCTTACTTGTAGTCCGGGTAGTCCTTGCTGACGCTGTCCTGGAACTCACGGACTTCCTTCTCGGCGCGGTCCTTGGCCCAGCCATAACGTTCCTGCAGGCGACCGGCCAGATACTCGGCATTGCCCTCGGCCACATCGAAATCGTCGTTGGTCAGATCGCCCCACTTGGCCTGGGCCTTGCCCTTCAGCTGCGACCACTTGCCGGAAATGATGTCTTTGTTCATTGCTGGGAATCCTTGGCTGCAACGGCGTTCTTACCGTGGCTCCAGCTTCGCGCAGCAGCTGTTGGGTACCGGTCAACCGACCATGAAAACACTGCTCACTTGCTTGAATGGTTCACTACGCTTCGACATCACGCAGTGAAAAGCACGCACAAAAAAGGCCGGGGATGTCCCCGGCCCTTTCTCTTTCCGTTTCGTGCAGGGCTCAACGGCCCTTGGCGGTGTCTTCAACCTTTTCGCCCGCCTTCTGCACATCCTTGCCGGCACCGGCAATGGTGTTGCAACCGGCCAGCAGGGCCACCGAGAACATCGACAACAGCATCAGGGCAACTACGCGCTTCATGGGCTTCTCCTTGGGTTCGCCGCTATACCGCTTCATTCGCGGATGGGATTCTTTCGCTCGGCGGGAGGGCACCAATGCCCACTGCCGCCGCGTGAAGTGCAATCTGGCGGCAGGGGCGTGGAGCGGGCGTGAACGGTTCGGCAATCCGTTCAGCAGGGGCGGTCAGTCGCGCATCAGGGTGGACTTGCCGAACAGGCTTTCCACCAGGTCCACGGCCAGTTCAGCGGTGGCATTCTGCTTGTCCAGCAAGGGGTTGAGCTCAACGATGTCCAGCGACCCCATGCGCCCGGTGTCGGCGATCATTTCCATCACCAGCTGCGCCTCACGGTAGTTCACCCCGCCCGGCACGGTGGTGCCCACGCCCGGTGCGATGCTGGGGTCGAGGAAGTCCACATCGAAGCTGACATGCAGGTGGGTGTTCTCGTCGATACCGGCCAGCGCCGCTTCCACCGCGCGCTTCATGCCGTTCTCGTCGATGTAGCGCATGTCGTACACATCGACCTTGTGGGTCTTGATCAGGCGCTTCTCGTCCGGGTCCACCGAGCGGATACCGATCTGGTGCATCTGCGACGGGGTGATCGCCGGTGCGCTGCCGCCGAGGTGGGTCAGCGCCTTCGGGCCGAGGCCGCACAGGCAGGCCACCGGCATGCCGTGGATGTTGCCCGACGGGGTGACATCGCTGGTGTTGAAATCGGAATGCGCATCCAGCCACAGCACGCGCAGGGTCTTGCCCTGCTCGCGGCACCAGCGTGCCACGGCAGTGATCGAACCGATGCCCAGGCAATGGTCGCCACCGAGCATGATCGGCATGCGGCCGGCCTGCAGTTCGGCATAGCTGGCTTCCATCAGCGCATGGTTCCACGCCACCACTTCATCCAGGTGCCGGTAACCTTCCACCGGCGCGGTCCACGGGTTGCGCGGACCATCCAGATTGCCCAGGTCGCGCACGTCCACGCCACGCGCCTCCAGCGCCTCCGGCAGCCCAGCCACGCGCAGCGCTTCCGGCCCCAGCCGTGCACCGCGATGGCCCGCACCGACATCGGTGGGAACGCCAATCAGGGATACGGAAATGGGATGGGCCATGGGTGCCTCCTGCGGTGGGGAAAAAGAAGCACAGTCTAGCCAGAGCTGTGTGACACCACTCGCGGCGGTGCAGCAGGGCATTGGCATGGCATGATGCCGCGCGGACCCGACCGTCCTTCATGGAAGATTGCGATGTCGCCCTTCATCAATACCGCATGGCCACGCTTCTTCATGGGCGCGCTGCCCATTGCCGCTTTTGCGGTTCTGTTGAGCAGCTCGATCGATGCGTCGCCGAACCGCTGGCTGATGCAGGCGACGCTACTGCTGGTGCCGTTCTCGACCCTGGTATTCCTCGGGTTGGGTTGGCAGCGTCTGCGCAAAGCACACGCCGAACACCCGATTCTGAAAAGCGAGCTGCCCCGTGTGGCGACGGCGTTGATCGGCAACGTGAAGGTGGCGGCGCTATGGTTCGGCCTGACCTTCGTTGGTATGTTCGCCCTGATGCTGGCGTGGGTGTTGCTGTATAGGTCCTGCGGCTGAAGCCTGCCCCAGCCCGCTGCGCGCTCAGCGTCCGCGGTGGCGAACAGGCGTCACGCTCTGCACCTGGCCGTTGTTGCGCATCATGCACAGGAAGCGGCCATCGGGATAATCGATGATCAACTCCTGATAATCGCTGCCCACCGGTAGCTGAGTCACCAGCGTGCCTTGCGCACCCTTGCGCATATTGCAGGAACCCAGCGCGGTATCCCCCGCCGGCGCGCTGTTGGCCGCCTTGGACACATTGCGGAAGACCGCACGGCAGCCACCATTCACCCACACCGAATGCCGCGACAGGCCCCAGTTCTGGCCTTGTTCGCAGCGGGTGTGGCTGAGCTGGCGCACGATTTCCACGTTGCCACGGGTATCCATGTCGCACGACACCTGCTGCTGGCCGGTGGATTCGCAGGTGACTTCGCGCGGCAGCGCCGCGTCGTTGTCGTCATCGTGGCGACGGTGGTCGCGATGTTCAGACGGTACGGGCGTTCCACTGGCACTGACCTGGCAGATGCCATTGGCGCCGCCTCGGCCGGTATAGCTGATCTGCGGCGTGCCGTCCTCGTTGCTGCTGATCGACAGCGTGATGCCGCTGTTGGCATCGCGCGCTTCGGAATAGCGGTCGTTGAAGCGTTTCACCGTGGCCTCGCGGCCCTGCACGTAGACCGGACCGCCTTCGTCGGCGTGCACGTCGATACCGCCTGGGCAGCTGGCGTTGAAGAACGGTACCGCAGCCATGGCCGGGGCCACGAAGGTGGTGGACAAAAGTGCGACGGTGAGCGACAGGGCATGGCGACGCATGTGCGGATCCCGAAGGGGCCCAGGGTGGGCGTGTGGCGGCAGTATGCGGTGGGGCGTCGCTGGCTGTACGTGAGGGATATCAAGATCCGGGTGGTGCGCGTGGGGATTCATGTCTGGTAGGGTGTTCTGGAAGCCCTGCCGGGAAAGTTGAGCCAGCTTTACTTTCTGGGCCTTAAAGGGCCGTGCGACAGCAATGACGCACCAGAATTCGTCGTTGGTTGCAGTCCTGCGCGATATGTCGCTTCTGGCATTGCCATGGTCGAAACGGGCCAATTGCGATAATTCATTTTCCCTTTCAGATCACCCGATGCCATCGAAACAAACGACTGGCAGGCGGTGATTTCACGTGCGCATGATGAATCGCCACCTGCAAAGGTGGTCGGGACTTCCAAGCCTGTGTTGTCAACGATGTATACGCTTGCCAGCCGGCGTCGTCCTCCCAAGTACGGCGCCGGCTGGCAATCCGTTCGCCGATCGACGGCGGGCGGTGCGTGGGGGCCTCGTGCCCGCCGATTCGTTGACCCGGTCTTGGAAGCCACGCATCGCCCGCCACCCTCTTCGGGTGGCGCCTCTGTTCCCGACGAGGATGCCCGCATGCCCAAGACTCATCACCCGTACCTGACTGCCACCCTGGGCGAGGCGGCCCTGCGCCTGCCGCCCGAACTGGCGCAGCCGTTGGAGGCCGCTTTCGCTGCCGCCAACGAGGCCCCTGCGCCGATCAACCTGCCCGGCTGCCTGCAGCGCATCCAGGCCGGTGACGCCGCCGATGGACAGCCGTGGCCGGGACCGGCAGGCACACCTGGCGACGTCGTGGCTGCCGCACGCAGGGAGCGCGCCGCAGTGGGCCTGGTGTCGCTGCTGGAGCTGTACCACGCCGCAGAGCGCGTGCGCGTGGACGGGGAAGAGAAAGACGATATCGGCGATGACACGCGCGAAGGGCTGATGTTGGCCTGTCGGGGGCTGGCGGAGTATGTAGCGTTGCAGGTGGGTAGGGCTCAATAATGCGGAACATTGAGATCCCCGTTGCACAGGTTCACAACGTCACTGCCGTGGCTATCGAATCGAGCAGGCCCGCTTCTGGAATGAGCACACCTTATCCAAACCTGAAACCTGTTCTCGTTGAGCTGCGACTGGACGAAGTGGATTCGCGCGGCGGCGCTGTTCCCGAGTTGATCGCCTCCACCGCGCGCCCCATGGCGCTCTCCATGAGTCCCCGACTCACGTGGTACAGCTTCGTCTTGAATGACAGAACCATGACCCGGATCCGTCCCGGCACTCGGACGAACTGCACGATCTCATTCATCAACCATGACGGTGCGAAGGAGGCATTCCCCTATGGCACATTGGCCGCCTTCGGAGACGGATCGTCGACAAGAGGGTTGATCCGCATCATCCGGTTTGATTGAAACTGTTCGCGCCAGACTACCGGGAGTTCGAAAGACGGGATTGTGTCAACCACCCCTCGCCGCACGTGTGCATGGAGATGTAGTAAACAACGGGAGATGTGGCTGCACCTTGAGCACCCGCACCTCTGGGAGAAGCGATGAAAGGAGTCGTACTCGCCGCATTCGCCGCCTCCATCCTGGCAGGCTGCGCCGCAACAATTGGATTGCCACAAGGCATCCCTCCGGATGGCTACACCGAGCTGGTGTCCACGCCTCTCGGTCCATTCCGCTACTTCCGATCCCTGTCCACTGTTCCGGGGCGCAAGGACCTGCCCGCTCTGGAATCGGTTCACTGCGCCAGCACCCAGCACGAAATCCTGCTCTTGATGGCTGCAGGAACACAGATTGACGTTGCCGATACCTGCATGCGCATTGATGCAGCAGCGAAATTCTCCGAATCATGGATAGAAGCAAAGGCGAACAGATACCGGATCCTTCTCGCGCCAACGGATACCGCCGCGACGATACAGTCGCGTACTTTTGGATCGTTCTCGGGTGGGAAGACGTTGGCACTTGCGGCTTCGATACATGACGACCGCGAACGGACGGTTGCGAACCTTGTCGATCTGGTCGCACACGAGACATTCCATGCGCTAGGTCATGCCACAAGGCACCCTCAGGCGCTTGATGAACGCATCGCCTACTACGCCGGACTCTGCGCACAGCTTCAGGTAAATGGCGTTGTTCGAGAGGATTCGCTACCTGGAGCCGCCATCGGCTCGGACGACGCTGCAGTGCAGCTGTCTTCGCAAGCAGCCTATCGTGTCCGTCTCGAGACCTATCCCCTTCTCGCCGATGGCCGCATTCAACTCAAGGAGCAATCCGGCGAACGTATGCTCCAACGTTGCAGTCAACTCAAAAGGGGCATTGCGGTGCCACGGTGAACTTGCCTGCAGGCTCCCATTCTTCCCCAGAACGGCAACGCACAAAAAAACCCGCCATTGCAGCAGGTTGATTGTTCTCCGTGGACATGTGCGGATGCCAAGGGATCGAAGATGGTGCCGCTTATCCGAATCGAACGGATGACCTACTGTTTACAAGACAGTTGCTCTACCAACTGAGCTAAAGCGGCATGGGTGGTGCACCCGCGGCAGTGCCGCGGTCCGGGGATTCTAGCGCAACCTTGCGCATT
Source organism: Stenotrophomonas sp. 22692 (assembly GCF_052045015.1). NCBI lineage: Bacteria > Pseudomonadati > Pseudomonadota > Gammaproteobacteria > Lysobacterales > Lysobacteraceae > Stenotrophomonas > Stenotrophomonas sp. 22692. The sequence continues at coordinate 66,824 of NZ_JBQEMR010000013.1, read as the reverse complement.
CCAGCGACCGGCTCTGTGCCGCGCCGCTGCGCTGCTGGGCCTGGGCCGGCTGCGTACCCGCGGCCAGCTGCCCTTCCAGCCACCATTGGCCGGCGTCGCCGCTGGCCACCAGGCGCGGCTGGAAGCCGGCGGCCTGCACGGCGGCCATGCGTCGCTCGGCGCCTTCGCGGTTGCGGTACTGGCCCAGCGCCACGGCGTTGATGTCCTCGCCCTGGCTGATGATGTAGTAGTCGCTCAGGCCGGCGGCGACGATGCGCTTCACCGTGGCCTGGGCTTCTTCGCGGTTGGCGGCGGCCGGCAGCATCACCCGGAAACGGGCGCTGCCACTGGCAGCGGGCTGTTCGCGCAGGTGTACCTGACTGATGACGCTGCCGGCCTTGCCCTGTGCACTGGTCGCGGCCGCGCGGTCGGCGAACGGGCCCAGTGCCACGCAGCGCGCCGGTTCGGCAGCCACGGGCCGGGTTGCTGGTTTTTCCGGTGCCGGTACGGGTGCAGGCGGTGTTACGGGCTTGGCAGCGGCAGCAACCGGCGTAGCCTCAGCCACCTGCGGCTTGGCAATCTCCGGCCTGGCCGGGGCGGCGGGCGCCGGCGTGGCAGCCACAGCCGTCTTCTCGGCCGGTTCGCGATCCATCAGCGGCGCAACAGGTGCGGCAGCAGTGGCATCGGCGGCCTCAGCCGCATCAACGCCACCGGGCACCCAGCGCAGCTCGGCGACGCCGGCCGGTTGCGGCGGCGGCGCAGGCGGTTGCGGCGCATCGCGCAGCAGCCACCAGCAGGCGACGCCAAGATTGAGGATGGCCAGTACGACGATCAGGGCACGGGTCAGCATGCGCGGATACTAGCCTGCGGGCTGGTGCACCGCCCAGCGGGCGAGGCCATCCAGCACCAGCGAGGGGTGGTAATCGGCGCCGGGCAGCAATGGCATCAGCGCCGGTGCGCCGCCACCATGCACCAGCAGCGAGGGCGCAACACCCAGCAGCGTCTGCGCCTGCTGTGCGCTGCGTTCGATCAGCGCCACGGCCGCACCATCGCAGCCGGAGGCCAGCGCGTCGGCGGTGTCGTTGGCGAATTCGCTGTAGTCACCGCCCGTGGCCGGCAGCTGCACCGCGCGGGCGTGCAGCGCTTCGCGCATGGTGGTGGGCGATGCGGAAATGCGGCCACCGTGGTGCTGGCCGTCGGCGTCGAGCAGATCAATCGTCAGTGCGGTGCCCACGCCGACCACCAGCACCGGGCGCTGCGCCTTGGCCGCGGCCAGCAGGGCCAGGAAGCGGTCGACGCCGAACTTCTCCGGCTTGGCATAGGCGATGCGCACACCGGCGCATTCGGCGCTGGTGCGTACCACGTGTACGTGTTCGAAGCGGCGCTGCAGCTGGTCCAGCATGGCGCTGGTCAGCGACGGTGCGGCCACGCTGGCCACGAACGCGGTGCGGCCGCTGGGCAGGCTGTGTGGCGGCTGCCCGGCCATGCCTTCGGCGCCATGCGCCCAGGCCTGCACATCGCCGGCACGGTCACCTTGCAACGGCGCGAACTTGAAGCGCGAGTTGCCGAGGTCGAACAACCAATCGCTCATGCCGCCCTCACACTGACTTCGCCGGCGTGCAGCAGGCGCTCGCGGCCATCGATGCGCACGCGCAGCGCGCCGTCATCGGCCAGGCCGAGCGCGGTGCCGTGCTGCCACTGCCCTTCCAGTTCCACCCGTACTTCGCGGCCGGCCAGCATGTCGAACGCGGCGTAGCGCGGCAGGAACGGAGCGAGACCTTCGCGATCGAATTCTTCCAGCGCCGGCAGCAGGCGCGTCAGCACGGCAGCGACGACCACGTTGCGGTCCACCGGCTTGCCGGCCAGCGTGTCCAGGTCCACCCACGGCTGGGTGATCTGCTCGGCGAACGACGGCGGCATGTGCGTGTTGATGCCGATGCCGATCACCGCGCGCGCCGGACCAGCGTATTCGCCACCGCCTTCTGCGAGCAGGCCGACCAGCTTGCGCTTGCCATCGACGATCAGGTCATTCGGCCACTTCAGCTGCGCCTGGGTGTAGCCCAGGTCGTGCAGCGCTTCGGCCACGGCGATGCCGGCCACCAGGCTCAGCCCGGCCAGGCGGCCGAGGCCGCCGGAGAACAGGCGCAGCACCGACAGGTAGATATGCGCGGCCAGCGGCGACGCCCACGTACGGCCGCGACGGCCGCGGCCGCCGGTCTGGCGTTCGGCCAGCAGGACGCTCACCCCGCGCTGGGGCGCGCTGCAACGCAGCAATTCGGCGTTGGTCGAGTCCACTGTCCAGGCCACCTGCAGGTCGTGCAGCAGGGCCTGGACGTCGGCGGGCAGGCCGGCGCGGATCGCGTCCGGGTCCAGCAGGTCGACCGGGCGGGTCAGGCCATAGCCCTCGCCAGCGCGGCCCTCGATGTCCACACCGGCGGCCCTAAGTCCTTGAATACGCTTCCAAATGGCCGCCCGGGTCTGACCCAGCTCACGGGCCAGGGCGTCGCCGGACAGGCGACCGGCAGCGAGTTTGGCCAGCAATTGGCGATCGTCCACGGCAGCTTCCACGAAGTCAGAAAGGAATTATGCGGGAAAGCCGCCAGCGACGCCCGCCACCGGGTGACCACAGGGGCTTCCAACCTGGCGCCGGGTTCGGGCTAGAATCGGGAACTCACCTTCCCTTAACGTGGATGTCGTCAATGCGCCGTTATGCCCATTGCCTGATCCTGCTGACGATGCCCTTCGCGGCGTCTGCGACGGCAGCGCTGGACGACAGCCGTGGGGCATGCGTGTCCTCCAATGGCGACGCCGCCTCGCAGCGCGCGCCCACCGCCAGCGCTGCGGCCGCCAGCACCAAGGCGGCACCGGTACGCCCGGCGGCCAGCACCACCACCGGCGGCGGTGGCAGCGACGACGACATGCTGCCGCGCATCCGCGCGCCGAAGTGGCACAGCTACCTGCCGGGAATGTTCCGCTGATCAAGTCGTTGCTGCAGTGGCTGCGGCCATTGCCGCGGCCGATTGACGATGCACTTTGGGAAGACGCCTGCCAATGCGCGGCGTGGCTGCACGGCCTGGATGACGGGCGTCGTGGGCGACTGCGGCTGCTGGCCACGCGCTTCCTGCACGAGAAGACCATCACCCCGATCGGCGATCTGCAGCTGCAGGCCGGCGATGGCGTGCTGCTGGCCGCGCTGTGCTGCCTGCCGCTGCTGGAGTTCGGCGAGGTGGGACTGGAAGGCTGGTCGCAGCTGATCGTCTACCCCGACGCGTTCCGCGTGCACCGCAGCCACATGGATGCGGCCGGCGTACTGCATGAGTGGGATGACGAACTGATCGGCGAATCGTGGGACAGCGGTCCGTTGATCCTGTCCTGGGCCGATGTGCAGGCCGACCTGTCGGCGCCGCACGAGGGCTACTGCGTGGCGGTGCACGAGATGGTGCACAAGCTGGATGCACTGGATGGTGCAATGGACGGCACGCCGCCGCTGCCGCGGCAATGGCAGCGCGAGTGGGCGGCTACGTTCCAGCAGGCTTACGATGCCTTCTGTGCGCAGGTGGACGCGGGTGTGGAAACGCTGATCGATCCGTACGCGGCCGAAGCGCCGGAAGAGTTCTTCGCGGTAGCCAGCGAGTATCACTTCTCGGCGCCGGATCTGCTGCAGCAGGCATTGCCGGAGGTGGCCGCGCAGCTGCGGCGGTTCTATGGCGAGCCGCCGACGATGGTCGGCTGATTCACTACCGCAGCTTATGTAGAGCCGAGCCATGCTCGGCTGCATTTTGCGGAGCAGTCGAGCATGGCTCGACTCTCCACAAGGCTACGGCCCCGGCGGCAGGCGCACTTCGAAACGAGCGCCGCCCAGTTCCTCGGAGCGGCCCACAGCCAGTTCGCCGCGGTAATCCTTGATCAGGTCCTGCACGATCGACAGGCCGATGCCGTGGCCCTGCACGCGCTCGTCGCCACGCACGCCACGCTGCAGCACCTTGCCGATGTCGTCCGGGGCAATGCCAGGGCCATCGTCGTCCACCGCCAGCAGCAGGCCGGCACGGCGCGCGTTCGGTGCCGGCAGCGGTTGCGCGGTCAGCAGCACGCGGCGGTTGGCCCACTTGAAGGCATTTTCCAGCAGGTTGCCAAGCAGTTCCTGCAGGTCGCCGGGTTCGCCGTGGAAGCGCGCGGCCGGGTCGATGTCGAATTCGCACAGCACACCCTTGGAGGCGTAGACCTTCTCCAGGCCACGCACGATTTCCTCGGCGTTGGATTCAATCGGCAGCGGTGCGGAGAACAGCTTGTGGCCCGACGAAGCAGCACGTGCCAGCTGGTACGAGACCAGGTTGTTCATGCGCTGCAGCTGCACGTCCAGCTCCTCGCGCAGCGCGCCATCGCCGGCACCGCTGTCCATCTGCGTGCGCAGCACCGCGATCGGTGTCTTCAGGCTGTGCGCCAGGTCGGCCAGGGTATTGCGCTGGCGTTCGAGGTTCTCGCGCTCGCTTTCGATGAAGGCGTTGATGCTGTCGGTCAGCGGTTCCAGCTCGCGCGGGTGGCGCTCGCTCATGCGCGCGGTCTCGCCACGCTGCACCTTGGTCAGCTCGGTGATCACGCGGCGCAGGGGCCGCAGGCTCCACTGCAGGATGACGGTCTGCAGCAGCAACAGGATCAGGCCGATACCGCCCAGGTAGAACCAGACCCGGCCACGGAACACCCGCAGCTGCGCACCCAGCGCGCGCGAGTCTTCCATCACGTAGATGGTGTACGGAAACTCGGTGGCAGGGTCGGCGTCTGCGTCCCACACCAGGCCCAGGCCATAGCGGTACACCGAGCCCTGGCTGCCATCGATCTGGATCATCGGCAGTGGGCCTTCGAACACTTCCTGGCGCGGCGCCAGCAGGCCACCGCCCACGGTGGGCAGCATCGGGCCTTCGGCGGACATCGAATTGCCCTTGCCGTGCGGCATCACCACCTGCAGGTACAGGCCGCTGCCCGGCACGTCGAAGCGTGAATCCGGCGGCTGCTCGCGGATGTACAGCGAGCGGTCGCGGGTGAAGTCGATGCCGGCCGCATAGGCCGTGGCGTAGTTCTTCAGGCGCTCACGCAGGTTCGCCTTCGCCGTATCGGCGAAGGCGGCGTCGAGCGCGTAACCGGCCAGCGCCAGGAACGCGACCAGACCCACGGACGCAGCAAGCATCTGGCGCGCCTGCAGGGAGCGCGGCCGCCAGCGTCGGAAGAACCACAGACGGCCGGACATCATGGTATCGCCAGGGTGAGCCGGCTCAGCCCTCGTTGCGCGGAATCGCGAAACGGTAGCCGCGGCCGCGCACGGTCTCGATCGGCTTCAGTTCGCCATCCGGGTCCAGCTTCTTGCGCAGGCGGCCGATGAAGACCTCCAGCACGTTCGAGTCGCGGTCGAAGTCCTGCTGGTAGATGTGCTCGGTGAGGTCGGCCTTGGAGACCAGTTCACCGGCGTGCATCATCAGGTACTCCAGCACCTTGTACTCGTAGCTGGTGAGGTCGACATTGCTGCCGGCCACGCTGACCGTCTGCGCAGCCAGGTCCAGGGCAACCGGGCCGCATTCCAGCGTCGGCTTGCTCCAGCCAGCGGCACGGCGCAGCAGCGCGTTGACGCGGGCCAGCAGCTCTTCGACGTGGAACGGCTTGACCAGGTAGTCGTCGGCGCCCTGCTTCAGGCCCTCGACCTTGTCCTGCCAGCTCGAACGCGCGGTCAGGATCAGCACCGGGAACTTCTTGCCTTCGTCACGCAGGGCCTTGATCAGCTCCATGCCCGACATCTTGGGCAGGCCGAGGTCGATGATGCCGACATCGAACGGAACTTCGCGCCCCATGTAGAGGCCTTCCTCGCCGTCCTGCGCAGCATCGACGGCAAAGCCTTCGCGCTTGAGCCGGGCTGCCAGGGTCTCACGCAGCGGGGCTTCGTCTTCGACCAGAAGGATACGCATGAACTCTCCCTAGTGTCCTGGGTGTGGCCCGGAGGCCTGTGGGGTACGGGTTGATAGCGACAACTATCCCTGTTCAGGGGTTATCGCCGCGTAGTGATGACATATCCGACCGCGGCGTGCGCGGCTGTGAACGCGACGGGGCGGGGTCGTCCATGTAGCGGACCCGGCCCCGATCGTCCATGTACTTCACCCGGTTGATATCACGACCATCGAACGGCACGCGCTCGGCGCCGAGGATGTGGCCGCCGGTGGTGCGCTGCACGCGGCGCACGGCATCGGACAGCGACCGCTCGTCGCCACGGTTGCCGCGCTCACCCCGCTCCATCATCTCCGCCCGCGCCTGCTCGCCACGCGGCGGCTGTTGCGCCAGCGCCGAAGACAGCGGCACAGCCGACAGGACCACGCAGGTGGCCAGGGCAATGCGGCGATGGAAGGGAGCGGAAGACATCGATGCGATCCTAGCCGAGCACGGCGATTCGTTCAAAAGTCGTAAATCCGGCGCCGGGTTCGAAACCCAGCGTTTTACAAATCTTTTGCAAATTCTTGGTTTACAGCGGTGAATCCGGTCTGAACTTTTCCGGCCCTGCGCCCGTGTCGTTCAGCTAAGTGAACATTCGGGACGAATCGCTGCCCCTTGTCAAGTCAGGAATGTGACTGCGGTCACGCTGCGGCGCGATCAGCTTCGCGTTCGGTGACCGCCAGCGCCTGTTCGATCAGGCTCCAGCCGGCGCCCGGGCGGTGCGCGCCCTCGCTCAGCACCTGGCGGAATGCGCGACCACCGGGCTGGCCGTGGAACAGGCCGAGCAGGTGGCGGGTGATGTGCTTCAGCGCCAGGCCTTCGCCCAGCCGCGCCTCGATGTAGGGGCGCATCGCGCGCAGCAGCTCGCCACGGGCCTGCAGCGGGGCGCCGGTGTGCAGCGCCTCCAGCTGATGCAGCAGGTAGGGGTCGTGGTAGGCCGCGCGCCCCAGCATCACGCCATCGACGTGCGCGGCCTGCGCCTGTACCGCCTCGATGCTGGCCAGGCCACCGTTGATCACCACGGGCAGTGCCGGGCGCTCCTGCTTCAGGCGGTAGGCCCAGTCGTACTTCAGCGGCGGAACCTCGCGGTTCTCCTTCGGCGACAGGCCCTTCAGCCACGCGTTGCGCGCATGCACCACCACCATCGCCGCACCAGCGGCAACCTGGCGGTCGACGAAGCTGGCAAACACGTCGTAGTCGTTGTCCTCGTCCACGCCCAGGCGGCACTTCACCGTTACCGGGATGTCGACCGCATCGACCATGGCCGCCACGCACTCGGCCACCAGCACCGGCTCGCGCATCAGGCAGGCGCCGAAACGCCCGGCCTGCACGCGGTCGGACGGGCAGCCGCAGTTGAGGTTGACCTCGTCGTATCCCCACTCGGCGGCGATGCGCGCAGCCTGCGCCAGCAGAGCCGGATCGCTGCCGCCCAGCTGCAGCGCCAGCGGCTGTTCGCTGCGGTCGAAGCCGAGCAGGCGCTCGCGGTCGCCGTGGATGACCGCGTTGGCGTGAACCATCTCCGTGTACAGGCGCGCACCCGGCGCCAGCACGCGATGGAACACGCGGCAATGGCGGTCGGTCCAGTCCATCATCGGGGCAACGGACAGGCGCAGGGAATCGGCGTAACGGGCGGTGGCGGACGTCATCGGGGCGTTGATCGTGGAGACTGGCATTGCCAGTGAGATCAATAGTTTACACCGCTCGGCTGAATGCGCCCGGTCAGTCGCGCGGCAAGCGCCGGTTGGGCCAGGTTCCCGCTGGCGGCCGGGGCGGGCTGGGCGGCGGCAGCGGACGCTTCCTGCCCTCGGGGAGCTTGGGGTTTGCGTTCTCCTTGGATACGACCAGCGGGTCCAGCGCAGTACGCCACGCATTGACGCAGATGCCAATTGAACGGTGTATCCTTTTGGATACGATTTGTGGATGGCGACCCTCCAGGCAACAGAGACGTTCACGCGCTGGCTGCGCGGGCTCAACGACAGCGGCGCCCGAGCAGTGATCGTGGAACGCCTGCAGCGGGTCTCCCGCGGTCTCGAGGGAGATGTTCGATCAGTGGGTCATGGCGTGAGCGAACTGCGAATCAACCATGGGCCGGGATATCGCGTGTATTTCACACGTCGCGGAAGATCCATCGTCGTACTCCTGCACGGTGGCGACAAGTCGAGCCAGCGTCGCGATATCGAAAAAGCGGTCAGGCTCGCGGATCTGCTGTAGCCACCATTTGATTCCATGCCGTTGCCAGGACTCTCCCCATGAGCAAGCTGAAGACGATTCCCTTCGATCCCGCAGACTATCTGGATGATGACGTCGCAATCGCCACCTATCTGAGCGAGGCCTTGGCAGCAGGTGATGCGGGCCACTTCCAGGAGGCGCTCGGAACTGTTGCGCGCGCCCGCGGCATGGGCGGCGTTGCCGAGGTCTCTGGTCTTGGACGCGAGAGCCTGTACAAGGCGCTGCGTCCCGGAGCACACCCACGCTTCGATACCGTGCAGCGGGTACTGTCAGCGCTCGGGGTGCATCTCATCGTGCAAGCCGACAAGCAACCCGCTGGCACCGCCTGATCGCTGCCGCTGCGCCCGCCGGGCATGGCCCGGCGCTACCAGCATGCCCTACGCGATCAATGCCCCCCGCGCGCGCCCCCGACCTGCTCGATCAGCGTCTGGCTGGCCGCATTGAGCCCCACCACCGTCACCTCCGCACCGTGCGCGGCCAGCTTTTCCTGCGCCCGCTCCAGCGCGGCCACAGCAGTCAGATCCCACAGGTGGGCATCGCGCAGGTCAATCTGCACCTTCGGCGCCACGTGCTGGAAATCGAACGCCGCACCCAGCTGCCCCGCCGAGGCAAAGAACACCTGCCCACGCACGCGGTAGACCTGCGTGTCACCAGCATCGTCGCGCTGCACATCCAGCATGCGGCCCACCTTGCGCGCAAAGAACAGCGCCGACAGCAGCACGCCACTGAGCACGCCCTTGGCCAGATCGTGGGTACCCACGGTGACCACCACGGTCAGCAGCATCACCGCAGACGAGCTACGCGGATGCGTGCGCAGGTCGCGCAGCGAGCGCCAGCTGAAGGTGCCGATGCTGACCATGATCATCACCGCCACCAACGCAGCCATCGGGATCTGCCGCACCAGGTCGCTGCCGTACACCACCAGCACCAGCAGGAACACGCCAGCCACCAGGCAGGACAGGCGGCCACGTCCACCGGAGGTCACGTTGATCACCGACTGGCCGATCATCGCGCAGCCAGCCATGCCGCCGAGGAAACCGGTGACCGTGTTCGCCACGCCCTGGCCGACGCATTCGCGGTTGCGTTCGCTGGGCGTCTCGGTGATGTCCTCGACAATCTGCAGGGTCATCATCGATTCGAGCAGGCCGACCACGGCCAGCGTGGCCGACACCGGCAGCAGGATGCGCAGCGTCTCCCAGCTGAGCGGCACATCAGGCAGCAGGAAATGCGGCAGGCTGTCGGGCAGCTGGCCCATGTCACCGACGCTGCGCACGTCCACGCCGAAGCCGATCACCACGGCGGTAAGCACCACAATGGCCACCAGCGGCGACGGCACCGCGCGGGTGAGGCGCGGCAGCAGGTAGATGATCGCCAGCGCGGCGGCGCACAGCACGTAGACCGTAGGGCCGCGGCCAATCAGTTCCGGCATCTGCGCGAGGAAGATCAGGATCGCCAGCGCGTTGACGAAGCCGGTGATGACCGAACGCGAGACGAAGCGCATCAGCGAGCCGAGCTTGAACACGCCCGCGAGCACCTGCAGCAGGCCGGCCAGGATGCTGGCGGCGAACAGGTACTGCAGGCCGTGGTCCTTGACCAGGTCGACCATCACCAGCGCCATCGCACCGGTGGCGGCGGAGATCATGCCGGGGCGGCCGCCGGCGATGGCGGTGATGACGGCAATCGAGAACGCCGCGTACAGCCCGACCTTGGGGTCGACGCCGGCGATGAGCGAGAAAGCGATGGCCTCGGGAATCAGGGCCAGGGCGACGACGATGCCGGACAGCAGGTCGCCACGGAGGTTGCCGAGCCATTGCTGGCGCAGGGGGTAGGACGTTTGCATGGAAAAACTCCGCGCGCACGCGGGTGTGGCCGCGTGGCGCTGCAGTGGAAAGACACGGGTTCCTGAGCCGGGCGGGCCGGCTGCCGATGGGCGGCAAGGGTCAGGGTGGCGTGATCACTGCAGGCGGGCGTCGGTGCGTTGGGAGGGGCGCAGTCTACGGGAAGCGGCCGCACGAAGGTAGCGCGACCGGCCGCGAAAGGCCGCGGGGCATGGCGCCGCTCTACAATCGGGGCATGGCTACTGATCGCCCGCAGTTCTTCGACCCCGCCACCGAACAAGGCGTGCTGCGCCTGTCGATCGCCGCTTCGCTGCTGCTGGCCGCAGCGGCGGTGGTGTTCGGCCTGCTGGCCAATTCCTCGCTGATCATCTTCGACGGCATCTACGGCCTGATCGACGTGGTGATGACCTGGCTGTCGCTGCTGGTGGCACGGCTGATCGCGCTGTCCACCCAGACCGACGCGCTGCAATCGCGGCTCAACCAGCGCTTCACCATGGGCTTCTGGCACCTGGAGCCGATCGTGCTGGGGGTCAGCGGCACGCTGATGATCGGTGCGGCACTGTATGCCCTGGTCAATGCGGTGGATGCACTGATGTCCGGGGGCCGCCACATTGCGCTGGGCCCGGCCATTGCCTTCGCCGGGCTGTCGATCGTGGGCGAAGGCGCGTTGGCCTGGTTCATCCTGCGCGCCAACCGCCGCATCGGCTCGGAGTTCATTGCGCTGGACGCGAAGAACTGGGTGATCGCAGCCAGCATGTCGGCCTGCTATCTGCTGGCCTTCCTCGGCGGTGTGCTGGTGCAGGGCACCTCGCTGGCCTGGGTCGGCCCATACATCGACCCCGCCATCCTCGCCTTCGTCTGCGTGCTGGTGATGATCGCCCCGCTCGGTACCGTGCGCCGCGCGCTGGCCGGCATCCTGCTGGTCACCCCGCCGGAGCTGCAGGCGCACGTGGATGCGGTGGCGCGCGACATCGTCGCCAAGCACGGCTTCGTCGAGCACCGCAGCTACGTGGCCCAGGTGGGGCGAGGCGAGCAGATCGAGCTGTTCTTCGTGGTGCCGGAAAACGACCCACCGCGGCCACTGGTGGAATGGGACCAGCTGCGTGATGAGATCGGCGATGCGCTCGGCGAGGCTTCGCCGGACCGCTGGCTGACCATCATGTTCACCACCGATCGCGAATGGACGATCTAGGCCCACAGGACGATCGATCAAGTTTTTCGTACGCATTGCAACCCAAGGTACGCGAAAACCGGGCAAAGTAGGCTCCAACGCAACACCCACCCACTGACCAGGAGCATCCCGATGTCCATCGAAAAGGTTCTGTACACCGCCCAGGCCACCTCCACCGGCGGCCGTGAAGGCCGTTCCGTCTCCTCCGACAACGTGCTGGACATCCAGCTGTCGACCCCGCGCGAGCTGGGCGGCGCCGGCGGTCCGGGCACCAACCCGGAACAGCTGTTCGCGGCGGGCTATTCGGCCTGCTTCCTGGGCGCACTGAAGTTCGTGGCCGGCCAGGCCAAGGTCGCGCTGCCGGCCGACACCACCGTGACCGGCAAGGTCGGCATCGGCCAGATCCCGACCGGCTTCGGCATCGAAGCCGAGCTGACCATCAACGTGCCGGGCGTGCCGCGCGAGCAGGTGGAAGAGCTGGTGCAGAAGGCGCACATCGTGTGCCCGTATTCCAACGCCACCCGCGGCAACATCGACGTGACGCTGATCGTTGCCTGATGCGGTGCTGCCGGCCAGCGGCCGGCACTACCAACATGAAAGGCAAAAAAATGGGCGGATGCCGGTCGAAACCGGGCATCCGCCCATCCCACCTCGGGTGGGCCCCGGCGCGCGGCCGGGGACGCATTCGCTACGGCGCGCATCCATCCTTCTGGAGGAGAGCCCCCTTGTTGTTCAAGGGGGTGCGCCAACGGCGCGGCGATAAGGTGGAATGCGCGGAACAGCGACCGGTTACCGGTCGCTGGTGATGAGCTGCACGACGCTGGAGAAATCCAGCTTGCCGCGGCCGGCCTGGTGGTTCATCGAGTACAGGTTGCGGGCCACTTCGCCCAGCGGGATCGAGGCGCCGACACTCATCGCCGCTTCCACCGCCAGGCCCATGTCCTTCAGCATCAGGTCGCTGCCGAAGCCGCCGCTGTAACCGCGCGAGGCCGGTGCATTCTCCAGCACGCCCGGCCACGGATTGCACACTTCGGTGGCCCAGCTGCGGCCGGTGCTGACTGCCATCATCTGCGACAGCACCTTCGGGTCCAGCCCGTGCGCCACGCCCAGGGCGATGGCTTCACCGGTGACGGCCATGATCACGCCCAGCGCCATGTTGTTGCACAGCTTGGCCACCTGGCCGGCACCACTGGCGCCCACGTGGAAGATGTTCTTGCCCATCGCCTGCAGCACCGGGCGCGCGCGTTCCAGCGCGTCCTCCTCGCCACCGACGATGAAGGTCAGGGTGCCGGCCTGGGCACCGGCGGTACCGCCGGACACCGGTGCGTCGAGCATCTGCAGTCCACGCGCGGCGGCGGCTTCAGAAACCTTGCGCGCGCTGGCCGGGGCAATGGTGCTGCAGTCGATGACCAGTGCACCGGCCGGAATCGCGGCGAGGATGCCGTCGTCGCCCAGGTACACGCCTTCGACGTGGCGGCTGGCCGGCAGCATCGAGATCACTACCTCCGCATCGGCCAGGGTTTCGCGCGCCGATGCCGCCGCGCTGGCACCGGCATCGACGGCGGCCTGCACCGCGGCCGGAACCAGATCGAACACGCGCACGGTATGGCCGTTCTTGACCAGATTGGCGGCCATCGGGCCACCCATGTTGCCCAACCCGATGAATGCAATGCGGCTCATGCAAGGCTCCTTTCAACAAGGGGAGTGCCCAGGTCGGCCAGCGGATGCGCGGCATCGGCCCAGGGGGAAGCGAAGAAGGTGTCGGCCCACGCGCCGCTGGCCTCGGCCAGGGTGGCCGGGTTCCACTGCGGGTTGCGGTCCTTGTCGATCAGCAGCGCGCGGATGCCTTCGGCGAAATCGCCGTGGGCGGCGCAGTGCAGCGCGGTGATGTACTCCAGACGATAGACACTGGCCAGGTCCTGGCCGGCACTGCGGCGCTGCAGTTCGTACGCCAACCGTGCCGAACCCGGTGCGCCGGCCGCAAGGGTCTTCTGAGCCGCCTGCAACCAGGCGTCGTCGGTCTGCAGGCCGGCAATGCGCGCAACGATGGCTTCAAGGTCATCGCCTTCGCACAACGCATCGACCTGCGCCGCGTGGGCCAGCAGTGGACCGGTGGCGGCATCGCTGGCATGCGACTGCAGCAGATGGGTCAGGCGTTCTTGGTTGTGTGCGGCATCACTGGACCAGGCCACCTGCAGCAGCGCATCGAACACTGCACTGCGGCGCTCTTCGGCCACGTGCACGTCGGCCAAGCCGGCGTAGATGGCATCGCCCGGGTTGAGCAGTGCGCCGGTCAGGGCCAGGAACAGGCCGCCCTTGCCCGGCACGCGCGGCAGCAGCCAGCTGCCACCGACATCGGGGAACAGGCCAACAGTGATTTCCGGGAAGGCCAACTTGGAGCGCTCGCTGACCACGCGGTGGCTGGCGCCGGACATCAGGCCGATGCCGCCGCCCATCACGATGCCATGACCCCAGCACAGGATCGGCTTGGCGTAGGTGTGAATGAGGTAATCGACGCGGTATTCAACGTCGAAGAACTCAGCGGCGTAGTCGTTCTCGCGGATGTCGCTGCGGCCGGCCTCACGGAAGGCGACCATGGCCTTGTACAGGCTGTGCAGGTCGCCGCCGGCGCAGAACGCCTTTTCGCCGGCGCCCTGCAGCACCACCATGGCGATGCCGTCGTCGTCGGCCCAGGCATTCAACTGCTTCAGCAGCAGGTGCGCCATCGGCAGCGAGAAACCATTGAGCGTGCGCGGCGCGTTGAGCGTGGCGATGCCGATACGCGTGCCGTTGCCGGCCACGCGCTCTTCGAAAAGCACCGGTGCGTCGTCGGCAGCGGTGTCGGTGCTCATGCGTTCTTCCACTGCGCGGTGCGCTTTTCCAGGAAGGCAGTCACGCCCTCGACCTGGTCGGCGGTGTCGAACAGGTCGACGAAGGCTTCGCGCTCGGCCACCAGCGCCGAGGCGTGGGTGCCGGTGCGGGTGGACTGCACCAGGGTCTTGCAGGCGGCGATGCTGGTCGGGCTCTGCTTGCCGGCCTTCTTCGCCCATTCCAGCGCCAGTGCCTTGGCTTCGCCCTTGCCAACCTTTTCTTCGGCAAGGCCGATGCGCAGTGCGGTCTCGGCAGTGATGCGCTCACCCAGCAGGATCATGCGCTTGGCCCAGCCCTCGCCCACCAGACGCGGCAGGTTCTGGGTGCCGCCGGCGCACGGCAGCAGGCCGACGGTGGCCTCCGGCAGCGCGACCTGGGCATGGTCTTCGATGATGCGCAGGTCGCAGGCCAGCGCACATTCCAGGCCACCGCCCATGGCGTAGCCGTTGATCGCGGCGATCGACACGCCACGGAACCCGGACAGCGCTTCGAAGGCTTCGCCGAAGCGGCGCGCGGCCTCGCGTGCGGCGGCCTTGTCGCCGGAGGCGAACTGGTTGAGGTCGGCACCGGCGGAGAAGAACTTCTCGCCGTCACCGGTGATCACCAGTGCGTAGATGTCGCGGTCTGCGTTGAGCGCGCCCACCAGGTCGCGCAGCGCGGACAGGCTGTGCACGGTCCAGGTGTGCGCCGGCGGGTTGTTCAGGGTGACCACGGCGGTGTGGCCGTCGGCCTCGACCTTCAGGCCCACGTGCTCCTGGGTACGCCAATCCTTCATCGCAGTTCCTCTTCGGTGTTGAGCAGGTGACGGGCAACGATCACCCGCATGATCTCGTTGGTGCCTTCCAGGATCTGGTGCACGCGGCAGTCACGCAGCAGGCGCTCGATCGGGTATTCGCGGATGTAGCCGTAGCCACCGTGGATCTGCAGTGCTTCATTGCAGACGTTGAAACCCGCATCGGTGGCAAAACGCTTGGCCATCGCGCACCAGACATTGGCATCGCTGGCACCGGCATCGAGCTTGCGCGCGGCGGTGTGCACCATCTGCCGCGCGGCCACCAGCTGCGTGACCATGTCGGCCAGCTTGAACTGCAGTGCCTGGAACTCGGCCAGCGCCTTGCCGAACTGGCGGCGCTCGCCCATGTAGCGGCGCGCGGCATCCAATGCGCCCTGCGCAGCACCCAGCGAGCAGGCGGCGATGTTGATGCGGCCACCATCCAGCCCCTTCATCGCCAGCTTGAAGCCACCGCCTTCCTCTCCCAGAAGATGGCTGACCGGCACGCGGACGTTTTCGAAGGTGATGCCACGGGTGGGCTGGCTGTTCCAGCCCATCTTCTCTTCCTTGCGGCCGAAGCTGATGCCCGGCAGGTCCGACGGCACGGCAATGGCGCTGACGCCACCTGCACCGGCACCGCCGGTACGCGCCATCACCACCAGCAGTTCGGTGGCACCGGCGCCGGAGATGAAGGCCTTGGCGCCGTTCAGCACGTAGAAGTCGCCATCGCGCACGGCGGTGGTCTTCAGCGAGGCCGCATCGGAACCGGCGCCCGGCTCGGTCAGGCAGTACGAGGCCAGCTTGTTGCCCGAAGACAGGTCGGTGCCCCACGCATCGCGGAGTGCCGGCTGGCCCCACGTGGACACCATCCACGAGGCCATGTTGTGGATGCTGATGTAGGCCGCGGTCGACGGATCGACGTTGGCGAGCTCCTCGATGACGACGGCGGCGTCCAGTCGGCTCAGGCCGCTGCCGCCCACTTCCGGGTCCATGTACAGACCGCAGAAGCCCAGTTCACCGGCCTTGGCGATCGCCTCGCGCGGAAAGATGCCCTCCGCATCCCATCGCGCGGCGTGTGGCGCCAGTTCGGCCTGTGCGAAGTCGCGCGCTGCCTCGCGGTACGCCTGCTGCGCTTCTTCCAGTTCCGTCGTCATCGAGTGGCTCATGGCTGCTCCTGCCGTTACTTCAGGCTGATCGTGGTGTTGACGCCGTGGCTCAGCGTTTCGTCATCGAACCAGCGCGCGGTGACCGTCTTGGTCTGGGTGTAGAACAGCACCACCTGCTTGCCGTACGGGCCCAGGTCGCCCAGCTTGGAGGCGCGCGAACCGGTGAACGAGAACAGCGGCACCGGCACCGGGATCGGCACGTTGATGCCGACCTGGCCGACGTCGATGTCTTCCTGGAACTTGCGCGCGGCCGCGCCGGACTGGGTGAACAGTGCGGTGCCGTTGCCGTTCGGGTTGCTGTTGACCATCGCGATGGCGTCTTCCAGCGTTTCCGCTTCGAGGATGACCAGCACCGGCCCGAAGACCTCTTCCTGGTAGATGCGCATGTCGGTGGTGACACCGGCAAAGATGGTCGGGCCGACGAAGTTGCCCTTCTCGAAGCCATCGACCTGCGGCTTGCGGCCATCGAGCACCAGCTTGGCGCCCTGCTCCACGCCCGAGGCGATCAGGCCTTCCACGCGCTCGCGGGCGCTGCAGGAAATGACCGGGCCGACGTCGGTGCCGGCCACGGTGCCGGCACTGACCTTCAGGGTCTTGGCCTTTTCAACCAGATCCTGCACCCAGTTGCGCGCTTCACCGACCAGCACCAGGGTGGAGGCGGCCATGCAGCGCTGGCCGGCCGCACCGAAGGCGGCGCCGACCATCGCGTTGAGGGTCTGTTCCTTGTTGGCGTCCGGCAGCACCACGGCGTGGTTCTTGGCGCCCATCATGCACTGCACGCGCTTGCCGGCCAGCGAGGCGCGGTTGTAGACGTGGGTGCCGACGCGGGTGGAACCCACGAACGAAACAGCCTTGATGTCCGGGTGGTCGCAGATCGCGTTGACCACTTCCTCGCCACCGTGGACGACGTTCAGCACGCCCTTCGGAATGCCGGCTTCCAGGGCAAGCTCGACCAGGCGCATGGTGACCATCGGGTCCTGCTCGGACGGCTTGAGAATGAAGGTGTTGCCGGTGGCGATGGCCATCGGGAACATCCACAGCGGGATCATCGCCGGGAAGTTGAACGGGGTGATGCCGGCGCACACGCCCAGCGGCTGCATGATCGTGTAGGTATCCACGCCATTGGCCACGTTGTTGGCCAGCTCGCCCAGCTGCAGGTTGCCGATGGCGGCGGCGTGCTCGACCACTTCCAGGCCGCGGAACACATCGCCTTCGGCGTCCGGCAGGGTCTTGCCCTGTTCGGCGGTGAGGATGTGGGCCAGCTCGCTCATGTGCTCGCGGATCAGCTGCTGGTACTTCAGGAAGATGCGTGCACGGGTGCCGATCGGGGTCTTGCGCCAGGTCTTGAAGGCTTCCTTGGCGGCGGCGACGGCGGCGTCCACTTCGCCGGTGGTGGCGAACGGCACCTTGGCCAGCACGTCCTGGGTGGCCGGATTGATCACGTCCTGCCAGTGGGAGGTGGCCGATTCGATGAACTGGCCATCGATCAGCATGCGGATACGGGGCGCTGCAACAGTCATGATGACAATCCCACGGGCTCGAAAGATGCTTGGCATTATTCACAGCACCCACCTCGATTTCCGGGCTGAATCCGCTTAATCTGGCCAACACGCCAGACGATTAATGTTAATTCTGTGAATTATTCAGCCACCCAGCGACAACTTGGCCTGCGCCTGCTGCGGCTGCGCGAGCAGCGTGGTTACAGCCAGGCCGACCTGGCACGTGCGCTGGGGCTGTCGGCCAGCTACCTGAACCAGATCGAGCGTAACAAGCGCCCGTTGACGCCGGCGGTGCAGAAGAAGCTGGGTGAGGTGTTGGGCGACGTTTCCTCGCTGTTCGACGAAGATGAGCCCGCCGCACTGCAGGAGGCACTGGGCGAGACCCTGCGCGACCTGGGCCTGGCGGAGGTGAGCGCGACCGAGCTGCGCGCCTTGGCCGGCAACCTGCCGCAGGTCAGCCGCGCCCTGCTGGACCTGCATCGGCGCCACCTGGCGCTGCGCGAACATGCCGCCGCCCTGGAATTCCAGCTGGGCGAGCCGGGTGCCGGCAGCACCCTGCCCGCCGGTGACCAGGTGCGCGAGTTCTTCAACCGCATGCACAACCACATCCCCGAGCTGGACGAACTGGCCGAGCGCCTGTTCGCCGAGTGGGGGCTGTCGCCCGGGCATGTGGCACCACGCCTGCGCCAGCTGCTGGCCGACCGCCATGGCGTGCTGGTGGAAGTGGCGGCGCTGCAGGCCGGGCGCGAGAAGCGCCAGTTCGATGCCGGTGCACGGCGGCTGTGGCTGCCCGATTACCTGGAACCGGGCCAGCAGGCATTCCAGATGGCCGCCGAACTGGCCCTGCACGGCTACCTGCCGCAGATCGATGCGGTGGTGGCGCGTGCCGGCTTCACCGATGAGGCACGCATCGCGCAGGCGCGCATCGGCCTGTCGAACTATTTCGCCGGCGCGCTGGTGATGCCGTACATGCGCTTCCTGCGTGCGGCCGAGGCCAGCAGCTACGACATCGAACTGCTGGCGCATCAGTTCGGCGTCGGCTTCGAGGCGGTGTGCCATCGGCTGAGCACGCTGGCACGGCGCAGTGCGCCGGGGCTGCCGTTCTTCTTCATCCGCGTGGACCGTGCGGGCAATGTGTCCAAGCGCCATTCGGCCACCGATTTCCATTTCTCGCAGGTGGGTGGGTCGTGCCCGCTGTGGATCGTCTACGAGGCGTTCAACCAGCCCGGGCGCATCCTTACGCAGACGGCGCGCATGCCCGATGGGCGCCGCCATTTCTGGCTGGCGCGGCAGGTCAGCAGCGGGCCGGTGGGGCATGGCCAGCCGCGCAAGACCTTCGCGGTGGCGCTGGGCTGCGACCTGCAGCATGCCGAGCGGCTGGTGTATTCGCTGGGGCTGGATGTGCAGAGCCCGGGCAATTCGGTGTCGATTGGCCCGGGCTGCCGGGTGTGCCCGCGCGAGGACTGCATGCAGCGCGCGTTCGCGCAATTGCCGGGGCGGTAGGGTTGGTTCGGCAGGGCTGCGCCCTGCACCTGCCGAAGCCGAAGCAACAGCAACAGCAAAAGCTGGCATTCCGTGGGATGGCGGGGCGGTGTCGGATTGCGGGGACGCCGTGAACCCGTCCCTGGGGGCTTGGCCGCGGCATCCATGCCGCGGACACCCCGCAATCCGACACCACCCCGCCTTCGACGGTTTCCTTCCATCTGTCGGAACGACGTATTGCTCTGGTAGGTGTCGACCTTGGTCGACACGCTTGATCCACGCAAGGCGTGGATCTACTACCGGGTCAGTAGATCGGCGTCACCTTCATCTGCGGCAACGGGCGCGGTGCGCCGTCGGTGAGGTCGGGGCCGAGGTCCTCCCAGCTGCGACCCTGTTCGACCATCAACCCCCACAGCTGCTGCGAGGCCAGCCGCTTGTCTTCCGAACCCAGCTTGTATGACGGTGGCGTCGGCTGGCCAGTGGCAACCATCGCGTACGCCGCGCGGTAGGCCAGCACCTGCTGCGCCGGGTCATCGGTGCGCGCCACTTCCAGCGTGTAGCGCTGGTAGGCCGAGGCCAGGTTGCGCCAGCGGATCCAGTAGTGGTTCTCGAACGAGAATGAGCAGAAGCGCGCGCCCGCCAGGCTGCCCTTGTCGGCGATGCGGGTCAGCACCTCCTGCGGCATGTCCAGGTTCATGCCGCCTTCGTCGCCCTGCAGGCTGACGTGCACGATGCGGTCGCGGTAACCCGGCGCGCGCGCCTGCAGCAGATCGCGCCAGTTCTGCATGGTCGCCACCACCGCGAACAGGAAACGCCCCAGTTCCGCGGCCGCCAGCGGCGTGGCGATCGACTGATAGGTGCGCTGCCAGCCATGACGGTTTTCGGTGGGCAGGAACACCGCGTGTTCCAGCGACTGGCGGCCGCTGCTGCCATGGCTCACGTCTTCGGCGTGCTGCGGGTAGACCAGGTTGATGGCGAAGGTCGGCCAGCGCGGCAAGGCGGCATCGAACAGATGGATCGGGAAGTTGCTGCTGATGCCGCCATCGGAGAACCAGCAGATGCGGAAGGCGGTGATCACCGGGCCACAGGTCTGCCCGGCACTGGTCAGCCCTTCCATGCTGTCGGCCACGTTGTGCTCCTGGTCGGCCGCAGGCGCGGTGGGTTCGCAGCGACGCTCGCGGCGCGAGGGCTCATGCAGCGGCACCGCGCTGATCAGCAGCGGGAAGCTCAGGCTCATGCGCGTGGCCACCAGCACCGGCAGCTTCGGGCCCTGCGGCAGGTGGTAGTACCGTCGCCCCTCCACCTCCAGCGGCGGGCCAGCTTGATCCACCAGCCACTGCACCACGCTGGCCGGGAACAGCTGCTCGAACTCCTCGCGCAGGAACCAGAACTGCGCGCCACCCAGCGGCAGCGTACGCGGCTCGTTGTGCGACACACAGGTGGTGATCATCTGCAGGCTGATCGCATGCGGGCTGTCCGGCTCGCCGGCATAGCGCGGCGCATCGTGCAGGTCGGCGAAGGTGAGCGGTGCATCCAGCGGCTTGCCGGACAACTGCTGCAGGCACTCGTGCAGCCACTCGGTCAACGCCGGCTTGCGTGCATCACGGCCGAGGCCGCTGCACAGGCCCAGCAGATTGCGCCGCGCCACCCGCGCCACCCGCAGCGCGGCACCGGCCACGCCGGCACCGTAAGCGCACAGCAGCGACGGCAGCAGCGTGGCGGCCACGCCGCTCCAGCCACCACCCCACCAGCCCAGGCCGAGCAGCAGCGCCAGCGACACCAGCACTTCCAGCGGCGCGATCTCGAACACGGCAACGGCCAGGCACAGCAGCTTGTGCGGCAGGCGGGCATTGCCGGTCAGCACCACCAGCAGCCGATAGGCCGCACGCGCGCCCCGTGCCGGCTGGAACAGGCTGTAGATGAAGCCGCGCCGCGACAGCTGCGCCGACACCGCCGACAACCCGCCATAGCCGGCATCGCCAGGCAGGTGCTCGCCCGCCTGCTGGCGGCGATCACCGCAGGCTGCCGCGGCCGCCACCGCCGCAGCGATGGCGCCGGCCGAGGTGCCGCCGATGCTCTTGAAGCGATACTCGCGCGCCAGCGCCAGTACCGCATTGGGGTACACGATGCCGCTGGTGATGCCGCCTTTCATGACCAGATCGCAGTACTTCGCCGCCACGAGCCACCTCCCGTCTGTCGATGCACAGTATGGCAAGAGGGGCTCTCACAGCCTGAGAAACGAGCCACAGCCCTGCGCTTTGATTGGCCCTTGACCATTGGCCTCGACGCGTCCACCGTGGGCACGCCGAAGGTATCCCCGCCGTGGCATTGATGGCGGCCGGGATTTAAACGGGAATCCGGTGAAGGCGCCTCGCGCGCCCATTCCGGAGCTGCCCCGCAGCGGTGAATGGAAACGAATCCTGCCAACAGCACTGGGCTCGCGCCTGGGAAGCGGCAGGTAGTAGGTGGGCTGCGGCCCGTGTCCATCAGCCCGAATACCGGCCCCGGCCGGGGACACGACCGTCCCCTGATTCGACCTGGAATCTCCGCGGGGAGGTTGCCGGGGCCGTCGTTGTCCTGCGCGTGCAGGCAATGCGGCCGCGCGCGTCCTTTTCACGGTATCCGGCCAGACCTGTTCACCCACGCGCTGATGCATGGGCCACCGCCGTTGCCGGCGGTCCATGCGGTACTTGACGATGACCGAGTTCCAACGCCCCACCCTGACCCTGCCTGCCGATGGCAAGCGCCTGCTGCTGCATTCATGCTGCGCGCCCTGCTCCGGCGAAGTGATGGAGGCGATCACCGCCTCCGGGATCGACTACGCGATCTTCTTCTACAACCCCAACATCCACCCGGTGAGGGAATACGAGCTGCGCAAGCAGGAGAACATCCGCTTCGCCGAGCAGCACGGCATCCCGTTCATCGACTGCGACTACGACACCGACAACTGGTTCAGCCGTGCGCGCGGCATGGAGAACGAGCCCGAACGCGGCATCCGCTGCACGATGTGCTTCGACATGCGTTTCGAGCGCACTGCGCTGTACGCGCACGAACACGGCTATGACACCATCAGTTCTTCGCTGGGCATCTCGCGCTGGAAGAACATGGCGCAGATCAACGACTGCGGCATCCGCGCCGCGTCGCGCTACGAGGGCCTGCAGTACTGGGACTACAACTGGCGCAAGGGCGGCGGTGCCAGCCGCATGATCGAGATCAGCAAGCGCGAGCAGTTCTACCAGCAGGAGTACTGCGGCTGCGTGTACTCGCTGCGCGATGCCAACCGCCATCGCCGCGAGAATGGCCGTGAGCGGATCAAGATCGGCCTGCTGTACTACGGGCAGGACGCTGGGACGCCGCAGGGCGATTGACCTGTGCCGCCGGGGCGGCCACGCTGGTCGCCCCTTCACGTTGTAGTGGACCTGCCATGACTGCCCTGCCCGCCGATGTCGCCCTGCTGGTGATCGACCTGCAGCCAGACTTCATGCCCGGCGGTACGCTGGCCTGCGACCAGGGCGATGCGCTGGTGGTACCGATTGCCGGTCTGCTGGCGCAGCGCCGCTACCGCACCGTGGTGGCGACACAGGACTGGCACCCGGTCGACCATGCCTCGTTCGCCAGCCAGCACCCCGGCCAACGCCCCTTCGAGACCATCCTGCTGCACGCGCAGCCGCAGACCCTGTGGCCGGACCACTGCGTGCAGGGCAGCGCCGGTGCCGCCCTGCACCCGGGCGTGGACTGGACCGTGGCCGACCTGATCCTGCGCAAGGGCACGCGCCAACAGGTGGATTCGTACAGCGCCTTCCGCGAGAACCATGGCCCCGATGGCGAGCGCCCAGCTACCGGCCTGGCCGGCTGGCTGCACGAGCGCCGCATCCGCGAAGTGCACGTGTGCGGCCTGGCCCGCGATTACTGCGTGCTGTGGAGCGCGCAGGACGCAGTGAAGTCCGGCTTCCGGGTGAAGTTCCTGTGGGAGCTGACCCGGCCGGTGACCGAAGCCAATGACGCGATGGTGCGCGAGGCGCTGGGCAAGGCGGGAATCGCGATCGCCTGACGGGCGACCGCCGGGCATGGCCCGGCGCTACCGCGCACGTCGCTTATGCCGCTTGCGCGCTCCTGCCCACGACAACACAATCGATTCATCCAGCCCCCCAACTACGCCCCCCTACAGATCGCGGGACGGCCGAACCGGGGGCTTTTCACTGGATGAAATCAGGATTCGGTAGTGCCGGGCCATGCCCGGCGGACGCGGGATGGGCGATTACCGGAACACCACCGTTCGGTGCCCGTTGAGCAGGATGCGGTGCTCCACATGGCGGCGCACCGCGCGCGCCAGCACCAGCGATTCGGTATCGCTGCCCAGCCGCACCAGTTCGCGCGGTGCCATCGCGTGGTCCACGCGGGCCACGTCCTGTTCGATGATCGGGCCTTCGTCCAGATCCTCGGTGACGTAGTGCGCGGTGGCACCGATGATCTTGACCCCGCGCGCGTGCGCCTGGTGATACGGCTGCGCGCCCTTGAAGCTGGGCAGGAAGCTGTGGTGGATGTTGATCGCACGGCCGGCCAGTGCGCGGCACAGCGTGGGTGACAGGATCTGCATGTAGCGCGCCAATACCACCAGATCGATGCGCTCGCGCTCGACCAGGTCGATGATCTGCTGCTCCTGCACCGCACGCGTATCGGCGGTCACCGGCAGATGGTGGAACGGCACCTGGTAGGACGCGGCCAATGGCGCGAAATCGGCGTGGTTGGACGCCACTGCCGCGATGTCGACTTTCAACTGGCCGCTGTGGGCACGGAACAGCAGATCGTTGAGGCAGTGCCCCTGCTTGCTGACCAGCACCAGCAGGCGTGCGCGGCGGCGGCCATCATGCAGCTGCCAGTCCATGCCGAAGCCTTCGGCAAGCGTGGCCATGGCGGCGTACACGGTCTCCAGCGGCAGGCTGGCATCGCGGTCGAAATGCACGCGCAGGAAGAAGCGGCCGCTCTCCTCGTCGCCGAACTGCTGGGCGTCGAGGATGTTGCAGCCGTGGTCGAACAGCAGGCCGGACACGCGGTAGACGATACCGGTACGGTCGGGGCAGGACAGGGTAAGGATGGAATCGGGGCGCATCGCCACAGTGTAGGGCAGCGCCCTGCCCAGCGGCCGGATGATCACCGATGCAACCGACCTGCTTGGTTCAGTCCCAAGCGATACTTGGAACTCCCCGTGGCAAGCTGGTCGGTCATGAACCTGTTGCAACTGATCCGCAGCTTCACCCGCACCGCAGAGACCGGCAGCATTGCCGCCGCGGCCCGCATCCTTGGCATCAGCGCCACCGCAGTCGGCCAGAACATCAACCGGCTGGAGGCGCATCTGGGGGTACGGTTGCTGAACCGAAGTACGCGCCAGCTGGCCCTCAGCGAGGCCGGCGCGCTGTACCTGGCGCAGGTGCGCCACATCGAAGCCGACCTGGCGCGCGCGCAGGCGATGGTCACTGCCGGTGACATCGAGCCGGCCGGGCCGCTGCGCATCGCCAGCAGCAGCGCCTTCGGTCGCCATGTGCTTGCCCCCTTGCTGCCTTCACTGCAGCAGCGTTACCCACAACTGCAGCTGGAGCTGCGCCTGACCGACCGCGCCGTGCAGCATGGCCCGGAAGCGGTGGATGCCAGCATCCGCATCGGTGCGCAGCTGGAAGATGGCGTGGTCGCACGGCAGCTGGCACGCGTGCCCTTCGTGTTCTGTGCCTCGCCGGCCTATCTGAAAGCGCACGGCACCCCGCAGCAGCCCTCCGAGCTGAGCGGTCATCGCGGGCTGCTGCACCGCTTCCCCACCGATGGCCGGCCGCTGCGCTGGGGCCTGCTGAAGGATGGCCAGCGCGTGGACGCCGCACTGCCGCCGAGCATGGTCTGCGATGACATCGATGCACTGGCAACGCTTGCCGCGACCGGTGCCGGCATCACCCGGCTGGCCGCATTCGTGGCCGAGCCCTATCTGCGCGATGGACGCCTGCAGGCGGTGTTCGGCGCCGACACGGCGTGGCGCCCGGAGCCGATGGAGGTCTATTTCTGCGTCAGCGACCGCCGCGACTTCACCGCCAAGATCCGCGCGCTGTTCGAGCACCTGCAGGCCGGCATGGCGCCGGCCTGGCGGGTGTGAGCCTCAGCGCGCCTTGAACACGCCGCGCGCGTCGCGCGGCTCGCAGCGCAGGTACTGCGGCGCCGGTTCCACGCTGTCGCGCAGCGCGGCGGCGGCATGCCACGGCCAGCGCGGGTCGTAGAGGATGCCGCGCGCCAGGGCCACGGCATCGGCGTGGCGATGGCGCAGGATCGATTCGGCCTGCTCGGGCTCGGTGATCATGCCCACAGCGATGACCGGCATGCGCACCTTGGCCTTGATCGCCGCCGCGAACGGCACCTGGTAGCCCGGGCCGACGGTGATCTTCTGGCGCTCGTCCAGGCCGCCGCTGGAGACATGCAGGAAATTGCAGCCGCGCGCGTCCAGCACCTGGGCCAGCGCTTCGCTCTGCACCAGATCCCAACCACCGTCGACCCAGTCGCTGGCGGAAATGCGTACACCCACGGCGACCTTGTCGGACACTGCCGCACGCACCGCGTCGAACACTTCCACCAGCAGGCGCAGGCGGTTCGGCAGCGAGCCACCATAGCCATCGGTGCGGCGGTTGCTCAGCGGCGACAGGAACTGGTGCAGCAGATAGCCGTGTGCGGCATGCAGCTCGATCAGCTCGAAGCCCAGGCGCTCGGCGCGCACCGCACTGGCGGCGAAGGCGGCGATGACCTCGGCGATGCCGGCCTCGTCCAGTTCCTGCGGTGCCGGATCGCCGGCATGGAACGGCAGCGGCGACGGCGCCACGGTGGACCAGCCACGCGCATCATCGGCTGGCAACTGGCCGCCGCCGTCCCACGGGCGCTTCACCGAGGCCTTGCGGCCGGCGTGGCCGAGCTGGATGCCCAGCGGCATCGGCGACCAGCGGCGGACGCTGGCCAGCACCTGTGCCAACGCGGCTTCGGTACCGTCGTCCCACAGGCCCAGATCGGCCCAGCTGATGCGGCCGCGCGGCTCGACCGCGGTGGCTTCCAGGATCAGCAGGCCAGCGCCCGACTGCGCCAGGTTGCCCAGGTGCATGGCGTGCCAGTCGCTGGCGCGACCGTCTTCGGCGGAGTACTGGCACATCGGCGCGATGACGATGCGGTTGGACAGGGTCAGGGGGCCGAATGAAATCGGCGAGAACAGCTGGCTCAAGACGGTGATGAACGACGTAGGGGGTGCGTATTGCACCGCTGCGCGGCTCGCGGATCAACCATCTGGATGGATCGCTGTTTCGCGGGGACGCATGATGGGTAGCGCCGGGCCATGCCCGGCGAACGTGCGGCGCGGCACCCCGTTTCCGCCGGGCATGGCCCGGCGCTACCCGGTAACGAGCCCTGCCAGCGCCTCGGCGCAATCCCGCTCATCCTTGAACTGCAGCAGGTCGTCGGCACGGGTGCGGCCGCGGTTCAGCGCCGCCACCGGCAGCCCTGCCCTGGCCGCCGCCTGCACGAAGCGGAAACCGGAATAGACCATCAGCGAAGAACCCACCACCAGCACGGCGTCTGCCTGCTGCAGGTGCTCATGCACCGCTGCCACGCGTTCACGGGGCACGTTTTCGCCGAAGAACACCACGTCCGGCTTCAGCAGGCCGCCGCAGGACGGGCAATCGGGCACCACGAAGCTGGAGAAATCGGTCTCCAGATCGGCGTCGCCATCCGGGGCGATACCGGCCTCCAGCGCGTCCCAGCCCGGATTGGCGTCTAGCAGGCGCTGCTGGAAGTCCTCGCGGCCGCGGCGGCGTTCGCAGCCCATGCAGCGCACCCGATCCAGTCGGCCATGCAGGTCGATCACGTTGCGGCTGCCGGCCCGCTGGTGCAGGCCGTCCACGTTCTGGGTCAGCAGCACCTGCAGCTTGCCGCGGCTTTCCAGGGCAGCCAGGGCCTGGTGGGTGCCATTGGGCCGGGCCAGGCCGAAGCGCGGCCAGCCCAGCAGGCTGCGCGCCCAGTAGCGCTGGCGGGTGGCCGCCTCGCCCATGAAGGCCTGGTAGGTCACCGGCGGCGTGCGTTTCCACTGGCCGTCGGTATCCCGGTAATCGGGAATGCCCGAGGCGGTGCTGCAGCCAGCGCCGGTCAGCACGAACAGGCGCTGGGCGCGGTCGATGAAGTCGGTCAGTGGCGGGGTCATGGCTGCCAGATGGGGGCGCGGCGGCGCCCCCGCAAGCGCCGGTCCGTTGGCCGGGTCAGGCCGCCGGCAGCGGTGGCACCGCGATCGGGTGGCCTTCCTCGTCCAGCGCGATCATCACGAAGTGACCGCGGGTACACAGCTTGCGCTCGCCGCTATGCAGGTCTTCGGCGACCAGCTCCACCTCGACCTTCATCGAGCTGCGGCCGACTTCGACGATGCGGCCGATGGTTTCGACCATCTGGCCGATGCGGATCGGCAGCTTGAAGTCGACCTGGTCGCTGCGCGCGGTCACCACCGTGCGGCGCGAATAGCGGGCGGCGGCCAGGAAGGCCGCCTTGTCCATCCACGCCAGTGCCTGGCCACCGAACAGGGTGCCGAGGTGGTTGGTGTGGTTCGGGAAGACGATTTCGGCCATGCGCACTTCGGTGGGCGGCACGGTCTCGGGGATCGGGGTCATGGGGGTGCTTCGGTGTGTGGGGACCGGTAATTTTATGCGACCGGCGTGACGGCCATCGGAACGCATGTGCAATGGCCACCTGGCAGCGGTGCCTGCGCAGGCCCCGCCCATGGCAGGCGCTACACTGCGCCACGCCCACTGCCAGGACCGCCCATGCCCGCACTTTCCGACCTGTTGGCCTTTGCACTGGTCTCGCTGGCCATGGTGATCACGCCCGGGCCGAACATGATCTACGTCATCTCGCGCTCGATCTGCCAGGGGCCGATGGCGGGACTGATCTCGCTGGGCGGGGTGGCGCTGGGCTTCGTGTTCTACATGCTGTGCGCGGCGCTGGGCATCACCGCCCTGCTGATGACGGTACCGTTCGCCTACGACGCGCTGCGCATCGGCGGCGCGCTGTACCTGCTGTACCTGGCCTGGCAGGCGCTCAAGCCGGGTGGCCGTTCGCCGTTTGCAGTGCGCGACCTGCCGCAGGACAGCCCGTGCAAGTTGTTCACGATGGGCTTCCTGACCAATCTGCTGAACCCCAAAGTGGCGGTGATGTACCTGTCGCTGCTGCCGCAGTTCCTGCACCCGGACAGCGAAGGCAGCGTGCTGATGCAGTCGATCGTGCTGGGCTCCACCCAGATCCTGGTCAGTGTCAGCGTGAATGGCATGATCGCGCTGACCGCTGGCAGCATCGCCGGCTTCCTGGCCGCGCACCCCACCTGGCAGATGGTGCAGCGTTGGCTGATGGGCACGGTACTGGCCGGGCTGGCGGTGCGCATGGCGGTGGAAGGGCGGCGATAGCCGCTCTTTGTAGAGTCGGGCCATGCTCGACTGATCTTCGCGGACAGCAGTCGAGCATGGCTCGACTCTGCAAAAGCCAGGCGCGCAACAAAAAACCCCGGCGATCGCCGGGGTTTTTTGTTGCGACAGGCTTGACCGGTTCGATCAGAAGTTCATGTCGAAGGCCACTTCGCCCTGCACGCCGACCTGGTAAGCCGAGACGCGGCGTTCGAAGAAGTTGGTCAGTTCCTGCACGTCCTGCAGTTCCATGAACGGCAGCGGGTTGCGCACGTTGTACTTCTTTTCCATGCCCAGCTTGGCGAAATGCTGGTCGGCGCAGTGCTGCAGGTACTGGCGCATGTCGCGGGTGGAAATGCCGGCCACGCCGCCGGACAGCACGTCCTCGGCGAACTGCACTTCGCACTCGATCGCCTCGGCCAGCATGTCGTAGACCTGCTGCTTCATCTCTTCGTCGAACAGGTCCGGTTCTTCCTCACGCACCACACGCACCGACTCAAACGCGAACTCCATGTGCGCGCTCTCGTCGCGGAACACCCAGTTGGTGCCCGAGGCCAGGCCCGGCAGCAGGCCACGCGAACGGAAGTAGTACACGTAGGCGAAGGCAGCGAAGAAGAACAGGCCTTCGATGCAAGCGGCGAAGCAGATCTGGTTGAGCAGGAACTGGCGGCGCTGTTCGCGGGTCTCGATGCGGGTCAGGCTCTGGATCGAGTCGATCCACTTGAAGCAGAAGTCGGCCTTCTTCTTGATCGAGTCGATGTTCTCCACCGCCGAGAACGCCTTGGCGCGCTCTTCCGGATCCGGCAGGTAGTTGTCGAGCAGGGTCAGGTAGAACTGCACGTGAAGCGCTTCTTCATACAGCTGGCGCGACAGGTACATGCGCGCTTCCGGCGCATTGAGGTGCTGGTACAGGTTCAGCACCAGGTTGTTGGACACGATCGAGTCGCCGGTGGCGAAGAACGCGACCAGCCGGTGGATCAGGTGGCGCTCACCCGGCGACATCTTGCTGTGCAGGTCGGTGATGTCGATCTGGAAGTTGATCTCTTCCACCGTCCAGGTGTTCTTGATCGCGTTCCTGTACATGTCATAGAACTGCGGGTAGCGCATCGGGCGCAGGGTCAGTTCAAAACCGGGATCGAGCAGCATCTGCTTGGGCTTGTCGGCCATGGGTGTTTCCTTGAATTCTCGGGTCAAAACGCCGGGCGTGGCCCGGCGCTACCTTGGTGTTTCCGTACTGCAGCCGAGCATGGCTCGGCTCTACAGGTGCGAGGTGTTCGAGTGCCGACCAACGGTCGGCAGCCACCGCGCGGCGTGTTACTGGCAGGCCTCGCAGGCTTCCGGGTTTTCCAGCGAGCAGGCGATGGCTTCGTCCGGGCTGAACACCTTGGCCGGGGCCGCGCTGCTCACCGTGGTCTTGGCGATCTTGGTGGCCGGGCGCGAACGCAGGTAGTAGGTGGTCTTGATGCCCTGCTTCCAGGCGTACATGTACATGGAGGACATCGCGCCGATGTTCGGGCTTTCCATGAACAGGTTGAGCGAGGCCGACTGGTCGATGAAGGCGCCACGCTCGGCGGCCATGTCGATCAGCGAGCGCATCGGCAGTTCCCACGCGGTGCGGTAGACCTCGCGCAGCGTTTCCGGAATCTGCGCCACGCCGGCGATGGAACCTTCGGCCAGCTTGATGGCATCGCGCATGTCGGCGGTCCACAGGCCCAGCTTCTTCAGCTCGTTCACCAGGTAGCGGTTGACCTGCAGGAAGTCACCGGACAGGGTCTCGCGCTTGAACAGGTTGGACACCTGCGGCTCGACGCACTCGTAGCAGCCGGCGATCGAGGCGATGGTTGCGGTCGGGGCGATCGCGATCATCAGCGAGTTGCGCAGGCCGTGTTCCTTGATGCGCTCACGCAGGGCATCCCAGCGTGCGGTGTCTTCCGGCACCACGTTCCAGGCGTCGAACTGCAGTTCGCCGCTGGCGGCACGGGTGTCGTTGAACGACGGGTGCTTGCCGCGTTCCTGGGCCAGCTCGCAGGAGGTTTCCAGCGCGTGGAAGTAGATCGCTTCGGCAATCTTCTTCGACAGGGCGCGGGCTTCGGCGCTGTCGAACGGCAGGCGCTTGCGGAAGAACACGTCCTGCAGGCCCATGCAGCCCAGGCCGACCGGACGCCAGCGCAGGTTGGCGCGGCGGGCGGTTTCGATCGGGTAGAAGTTCAGGTCGATGACGCGGTCGAGCTGGCGCACGGCCAGGCGCACGGTCTCGGCCAGCTTCTCGAAGTCGAACTCGTTGTGCTCGTCGAAGTGGTTGCCCAGGTTGATCGAACCCAGGTTGCACACCGCGGTTTCATCGTTGGAGGTGACTTCCAGGATTTCGGTGCACAGGTTGGACAGGTGGATCACGTTGCCCGGACGCAGGGTCTGGTTGCTGGCGCGGTTGCACTTGTCCTTGAAGGTCATCCAGCCGTTGCCGGTCTCGGCCAGCGTACGCATCATGCGGGCGTACAGCTTGCGCGCGGAGATGGTGCGGTTGGCCTTGCCCTGGGCTTCGGCCTGCAGGTAGGCCTGCTCGAAGGCTTCGCCGAACAGGTCGGTGAACTCCGGCACGACGCGCGGATCGAACAGCGACCATTCCTGGTCGGCCTCGACGCGCTTCATGAACAGGTCCGGCACCCAGTTGGCCAGGTTCAGGTTGTGCGCACGACGGGCTTCGTCACCGGTGTTGTCACGCAGCTCGAGGAAGTCCTCGATGTCGGCGTGCCAGGTTTCCAGGTACACGCAGGCCGCGCCCTTGCGCTTGCCGCCCTGGTTCACTGCGGCCACGGACGAATCCATGGTCTTCAGCCACGGCACGATGCCGTTGGAGTGGCCGTTGGTCGACTTGATCAGCGAACCACGCGAACGCACACGGGTGTAGCTGACGCCGATGCCGCCGGAGAACTTGGAAAGCTGGGCGATGTCGCCGTACTTGGAATAGATCGACTCCAGCGAGTCCTGCGGCGAGTCCAGCAGGAAGCACGAGGACAGCTGCTCGTGGGTGGTGCCGGAGTTGAACAGGGTCGGGCTGGACGGCAGGTAGTCCAGGTTGCCCATGCGCTTGTACAGCGCCAGGGTCTCGGACACGTCCTCGCTCAGCGCGCTGGCGATGCGCAGGAAGAACTGCTGCGGGGTCTCGATCACCTTGCGGGTGTGCGGGTGGCGCAGCAGGTAACGGTCGTACAGGGTGCGCAGGCCGAAGTAATCGAAGTTCAGGTCCAGCGAGATGTCGATGGCATCGTTGAGCTTGCGTGCGTTGGTCTGCACGAAGTTCAGCAGGCGGTCGTTGATCAGGCCGACTTCGTGGCCACGGCTGACCGACTGCGAGAATGCGTAGATTTCCTGGCCGGAGACTTCCTTGGCGATGTAGTTGGCCAGCAGGCGCGCAGCCAGGCGGCCGTATTCGGGCTCTTCACCGATCAGCAGGGCGGCGGTGCGGATGGACAGTTCGTCCAGCTCGCGGGTGGTGGCGCCGTTGTACAGGCCGGAAATGGTGCGGGTGGCCACGCGCATCGGATCGACGGCGTGCAGGCCTTCGGAGGAACGCTGCACCGCGCGCACGATCTTGTTCAGGTCCACCAGTTCGGTCGTGCCATTGCGCTTGGTCACACTCATCGCGTTGGCCGTCGGCGGCGACGTCAACAGGAATTCGCTTTCCTTCTCGATGGTGGCGCTGGATTCGGTGGTCACGGCGTGTGTCCTCTTGGCGTGATTGGTGGGTGCTCGATGCATCGGGTGACGCAGCCCGGGACATGACAGCCCAGGATGGCAGGACGGCGTCGCAGGGGATGAGACCCTGCGCCTGCCACTGCCGTTGGCGATCGCGGATGGGTACCCCGGGCATCCCCTGGAATTGGGGTTGCTGCGACCGACGGCCACAAGATAGTGGGGGTAGTGGGGTCCGTCAACGCCAAATGTAGTGAAATTCGGCAATCCCTTGCGCCGCAAGGATCGTGCCATCGGCGCCCGGATCAGACGCTTCAGACCTGCCGGAACGGGCTGCGCAGTCAAGCCCGAAAGGCGTCATTGCGGTGGTACAACGCACCGCGAAAACGGAACAATGACAGCTTCACATGACAGTGATGAAACTGGCTAGGGACAACCCTGTGGATAGATGGTGGGCAGCCGGTGGGAATCCGGTGGACGGGTGACTTCCGGCCGGTGACGCCCGCGCGCTGACGGCGGATGCTGGCCGCTCGCTCCCGGAAAAGGATGCTCCGATGCACCTGCGGTTGCCCGCGCTGGCCCTGCTGCCCGCCCTGTTCATCGCCCCGGCGCTGGCCGCCGAGGGGCTGGACCTGCGTTCGGACCAGTGCGGCATCCATACCGACTATGACGTGCTGGTGGACAGCGGCGGCATCTGGCTGCGGCATGGCCCGCAGGCGCCGCATGAAGTGGTGTTCCACGACGGCGAGCTGAGCCTGGACGGCAGGATGGTCACGGTCAGCGCCGCCGACGCCGCCCGCCTGCGGCAGATGGAGGCCGGTGCCCGCCAGTTGATGCCGGCGGCCACCGCACTGGCCCACGAAGTCTCCGGGGTCACCTTCGATGCGCTGGACGCTGCCTTCGAGGCCATCACCGGCAAGTCCCGCAACCGCCAGATGCGGGCGATGCGCGGCGAGATGCAGGACTGGATCGACGCCAGCCTGGGCCGCGGCTACTGGGAACAGGAAGCCTTCGGCGACGGCTTCGACGCGCACATCGAGCAGATGGCCGAGACGATGGCCGGGTCGATGACCCGCAGCGTGCTGTGGCAGGTGTTCACCGGCCGCGCCGGGGCCATGGAGCGCCGCGCCGATCGCCTCGATGCCGAAGTCGACCGCCGCATGGAAGCGCGCAGCCAGCAGCTGGAAGCCAAGGCAATGGCCCTTTGCCCGCTGGTGCGTTCACTGGCAGAGGCCCACGATGCGCTGGAAGTGCGCTACCAGGGACAGCCACTGCGGCTGCTGGAGCGCGGCGAGAGCGTTCGGGTGGAGCACGGCAGCGGCTCGGGGCTGCATGTGTCGGCCGGGCCGGATGAGCGGCCGTTGGGGAGCGCGGTTGCGCCCACCCGATAGCCGCGCCGTGCTGTCGTAGAGCCGAGCCCACGCTCGGCTGCTTTTCGGCACATCATGCAAAGGCAGCCGAGCGTGGGCTCGGCTCTACAAACGGCACTACCCTCACGCCCGGTGCGGGGTGCCCAGGTATTCGGCGCTCTGCATTTCGATCAGGCGCGAAGCAGTGCGCTCGAACGCGCCCTGCAGGCGCTGGCCGGTGTACAGCTCGATCGGCGAGGTGCTGGCGGTGCAGACCAGGTTGACGTGGCGGTCGTACAGCTCGTCGATCAGGTTGACGAAGCGGCGCGCGGCATCTTCGTTCAGGCGATCGAATGCCGGAATGCCGCCCAGCAGCACCGTGTTGAACTCGTGCGCGATCTCGATGTAGTCCGAGGGCCCCCGCGGGCCCTCGCACAGCGCGGCGAAATCGAACCAGGCGATGCTCTTGCCGCGGCCACGGACCGGAATCTTGCGACCCTCGATCTCGATGTTGCCGGCCTTGGCCGGCTGGCCGCCACTCAGCTCGTTCCAGCGCGTGGCCAGCCACTCATCGCTGTCGGCCGCCAGCGGTGCGCGGTACACCGGCGAGCGGGTCAGCGCGCGCATGCGGTAATCCTCGGTGCCTTCGGCGTACAGCTCGACGCAGAAGCGCTGCAGCAGGCCGATGGCCGGCAGGAAGCTCTCGCGCTGCAGGCCATTGAGGTACAGGTTCTCCACCGCCGTGTTGGAGGTGGTGACCAGGGTCACGCCTTCGGCGAACAGCCGCTCGAGCAACCGTGCCAGCAGCATGGCATCACCGATGTCGGTGACGAAGAACTCGTCGAGCACCAGCACGCGCAGGTTGCTGCGCCATTCCTGGGCGATCTTCGCCAGCGGGTCGCTCTGGCCCTGGTGCTCGCGCAGGCGCTCGTGGACGCTGCGCATGAAGCGATGGAAGTGGGTGCGGTACTTCTGCTTGATCGGCAGGCCGTCGTAGAACAGGTCGACCAGGAAGGTCTTGCCGCGGCCGACGCCGCCCCAGAAGTACAGGCCCTTGACCGGCTCGGGCTTTTTCCAGAACGAGGACAGGCGGTCCAGCCAGCCGTCCTCGGCACTGTCCAGCAGGCCCAGGTGGATGCGGTCCAGCTCGGCCAGCGCCGCGTGCTGGGCCGGGTCGTTCTGCCAGTCGCCACGGGCGACCCCTTCCGCGT
Source organism: Stenotrophomonas sp. 22692 (assembly GCF_052045015.1). Lineage (NCBI taxonomy): Bacteria > Pseudomonadati > Pseudomonadota > Gammaproteobacteria > Lysobacterales > Lysobacteraceae > Stenotrophomonas > Stenotrophomonas sp. 22692. The sequence continues at coordinate 32,139 of NZ_JBQEMR010000013.1, read as the reverse complement.
ACCGCTGCGACGGGGTCAACTCGGTTGCACTCATGCCGCTGCGCCCAGCCAGTGCTTCACGCCGTGGGTCAGCGCGCCGCGCAGGTCGATCAGCTTGCGGTGGAAGAAGTGGCTGGTCTCGGGCATGCGCACCAGCTCATGCGGGAAGTCCAGCGTGTCCAGCCACTGGTAGACGGCCTGCGGGTCGACGATCTCGTCCTGCTCGCCCTGGATCACCAGCCAGCGCGCCGGCGGTGCGATGCCATCGAAATCCCAGCGACCGGCCGGCGGCGCGATCGAGATCAGCGCTTCCGGCTGCAGCGCGGCAGCGGCCTTCAACGAAACGAACGAACCGAAGCTGAAACCGGCCAACCACAGGCGGTCGTCCGGACGCTGGCTGCGCACCCAGGCGGCGACGGCCTTCAGGTCATCCTGCTCGCCCACGCCGTGGTCGAACTCACCGGCCGACGCGCCAACACTGCGGAAGTTGAAGCGCACCGTGGCGATGCCCAGCTCGCGCAGGGTGGTGGCGGTCATGGTGACCACCTTGTTGTGCAGGGTGCCGCCCTCGGTGGACAGCGGATGGCAGACGATGGCCACGATCGGCTGCACCGGCACATCGGCCTTGGGCAGGTCGACGACCACTTCCAGCGGGCCGGCCGGGCCGTCCAGTTCGAGGCAGGCGGTTTCGCCAGGGGCGACGGGGAACGAAGGCTTGTGCATGGCACCATGATACCGTCCCCTGCCCCCGCCCTGTGCCCGCCCCATGCTCTACCTGTCCTTGGCCGTGATCTGCAGCGTGCTGGTTTCGGTGGTGTTGAAGCTGGCCAACCGCCGCCAGCTGGATGTCGCGCAGATGGTCACCTGGAACTATCTGGTCGCTGCAACGCTCACCGCCGCGGTGCTGCAGCCGCCGTTGGATGCACTGCGCGCGCCGCATGCGCCGTGGCTGTCATTGCTGGCGCTGGCGGTGGTGCTGCCGTCGATCTTCCTGGTGCTGGGCCGCGCGGTGGCGGTGGCCGGCATCGTCCGCAGCGACGTGGCGCAGCGGCTGTCGCTGCTGCTGTCATTGGCCGCCGCGTTCCTGTTCTTCGGCCAGACCGCCACGCCGTGGAAGTTGGTCGGCCTGGCGCTGGGCCTGGTCGCCATGGTGGCGATCAGCCTGCGCCCGCGCGGACCGGCGGTGGCGTCCTCACCCGGTGGCTGGGGCTGGCTGCTGGGCGTCTGGGCCGGGTTCGCGGTGGTCGACGTGCTGCTCAAGCAGGTGGCGCTGTCGGGCACGCCGTCGATGGCGGCGGTGCTGGCCAGCTTCAGCGTGGCCTTCGTGCTGATGCTGGCCCTGCAGCTGTGGCGGCATGTCAGTGGCCGCAGCCGGCTGGCCTGGCACAACCTGGGCGCGGGTGCGCTGCTGGGCCTGCTCAATGGCGGCAACATCCTGTTCTATGTGCATGCGCACCAGTCGATGCCGGACAACCCGGCCACCGTGTTCGCCGGCATGAACATCGGCGTGGTGGTGCTGGGTGCACTGGTGGGCGTGTTCGCGTTCGGCGAGGCAACCACGAAGTGGAACCGCGCGGGTCTTGCGCTGGCGGTGCTGGCGATCGGATCGATCGCCTGGGGGTGAGCGTTGGTTGCGGCGGGCCATTTCCGCGCCCGCGGTGGGATGTCACTTTTCTTTTCGCGCGAAAAGAAAAGTAACCAAAAGAAACGCGCCGCCAGCCGCGAGCCGGTGCTGTGCACCGGTTCCCTGCGCTTCTCGGTGAACCAGGGGACGGCGCCGAACTCGCTGCGCTCAGACATCGGCGCCTCTTCGCCCCTGATTCACCTGCGATGCTCGGCTCGCTTGAAGGCGGACTGGTAGATCAAAAGCAAAGGCGGCATCCGTGCCGATCAAGGTGCCTACCAGAGCAGATCCCCGGCGAACCTTATCTGTCGAAACCCAGCAGCAGTGGGTCGTGGTCGGAGCTGCGCCACGGGCCCTGCACGTTGCGGCCCTGGTAGCCGCTGGCGTCCTGCTCGTCGGCGTTGCTGTGCCATTCGGCGGCGCCGCGCAGGCGCTTGGCCATGCCCGGGCTCAGCAGCGCGTGGTCAAGGCGGCCGGTATAGCCGTTGTAGACGTAGCTGTAGGGATGCTCGACCTTGGCGACCTTGAACGCGTCCTGCCAGCCCAGGTCATGCAGGGTGCGGATCGGGTCTTCCATCGCGTAGGCATTGAAATCGCCGAGCAGCACCGCGTCCTTGACACCGGTACCGGTCGGGTCGGTCTGCAGCCAGGCATGCAGCTGCTGCGCGGAGGTCACGCGGGTGGCGTTCCAGCAGCCCTGGTTGTCGTTGCGGTCGGCGTCGGCACCGGCGGCGTCGCGGCAGCCCTTCGACTTGAAGTGGTTGGCCACCACCACGAACGGTGCGCCCTGCTTGCCCTGGAAGGCCTGCGCCAGCGGCACGCGACTGTGCTCGACGAACGGGCCACCGGTCAGCGTGGCCGGCTTGCCGACCGGCTGCAGGTGCGCGCTGCGGTAGATGATGCCGACCCGGATCGGGTTGTCGCCAGGGCCGTTGCCCGCGTCGACGAAGCGCCAGTCGCCCTGCGCACCGCGGTCCCGGTTGAGCGCATCGACCAGTTCGGCGATGGCCGACTGAGGACCGTAGCCGTCGTTCTCCAGCTCCATCAGCGCGGCGACATCGGCGCCCAGCGCGTTGACCGTGGTGACCAGCTTGACCACCTGCGCCTTGTGCTCGTCCAGCGTGCGCGCGCCGCGCAGGGTCGGGAAGCCACCACCCTGGCCATCACCATTGAAGAAGTTCTCCAGGTTGAAGGCCGCCACGTGCAGGCTGCCCGGCACGGTCGGCACCGCCGGACGCTTCAGCTCCGGTAGCTTCAGCGCGCCTTCGACCTGCAGGCGTGGACGGCCCTGTGCGTCCACGCGCACGATGCCCTGCACGTTGCGCAGCTGCATGCCGGTGCGCAGCACCGGGTTGGCCGGCAGGTAGGCCACGCTGGCCGGGTCGCGGGCATCGCTGCCGTCGTCCAGCACCAGGCGGCGGCGCTGGTTGTCGGCCATCACCTGCTCGTAGCCGGCAGTACCCGGCGCGGCCACTTCGGTGGGCTGCCAGAGGCGGCCATCGAAGGCCACGGTGAGCTGGCCGAAGCGCTCCAGGCCGTCGGTACCGGCCAGGGTCAGCGGTGCGGCGATGCGCACGCGCTGGCCATCCAGCACACGCCAGTCGACCGGCGCGGCGGTCAGTACCACGGTGGCGCTGCTGCGCGCGGCAGCGGGCGTCGTAGCCGGTGCGGCCTGCGGCTGGGCCTGGGCAAAGGCGCCGCCCGGCAGCAGCAGGGACAGGGCAAGGGCGAGGGAACGGCGGCGCATCGACGGGCGACTCCATGGAAGAGGCGCACAGACTACCCCTGAAATGCGAAACCCCAGCGACGCGCGCGGTTTTGGCCTTGGCCGGCAAAGCCGCCGGCGGCGGACGGAGAACGACCGGGGCGATTGGGCGACCGGCGGGTAGCGTCGACTGTCAGTCGACTATCGCGCGCAGCGCGGGCATTTTTGGTGGCGTTGGGAAGAGCAGTCGACTGACAGTCGACTCTACCCCCGTTCCGCGGTTCCGCCATCCCGTTCGGCCGTTCCATGTTTCGACGTTTTCGCCGTTCGCCGCCTACTTCAGGTTGCCCAGCATCCAGTCCACGGTGGCGTGGATCTGCTCCTCGGTCAGCGCCGGGTTGCCGCCCTTGGGCGGCATGATGCCGCCGTCCGGGCCGGTGTAGCCCTCGATGGCGTGCTTGTAGAGGGTGTCCTTGCCCTGTGCGATGCGCTTGTCCCAGTGCGAATGGTCCAGCGTCGGCGCCATGCCCACACCGGTGGTGTGGCAGGCGGTGCACAGGTTGTCGAAGATGACCTTGCCGTCCTTGGTGCCGCCGTAGGCCACCTGCGACGCGGCCTTGGCCAGCGCGGCGGCCTTGGCGGCGGCCTGCGCGGCGGCGCCGGTGCTGCCGGCATAGACCGCGCCGGTGGGCGAAATGCGCTGTTCGGTGCGCTTGGCCGCGGCCGGCGACACCTCGGGCGGAATCCGGGTGTGGATGTAGGCGGCAAGGAGGATGAGGCCGAGGGTGATGGTCGCCAGCAGCGCGATCACCATGGAGAAGCGTTTCAGGAACTCCAGATCGTAATTCCGCACTCTTCGTTACCCCTGGCTGATAGTCGTTGGACCACGGCTGAGCGACTGCGTGATGGACCGAGTATAGAACGCGCTTTGCGTGCGACAACAGGCGTCACTGCTGGTGCGGCGCAACATGCGGCCGTGGCCGCATGCGGGTAGCGCCGGGCCGTGCCCGGCGAGCGCGAAGCGCGGCAACAACGGTCGAGGATGGCAACAGCCGCCGGGCATGGCCCGGCGCTACCGTTTTGCGGGGGCGCCGATCGCGCGCAGGCAGAAGCTGCAGATTGCGTCCACCAGCGCGTCCTCGTCGCGGTGTGCTTCGCGGCTGGGCGCGGTGGGACCGACCATCGCCTCGGTGAAGGCACCGACCAGGCAGGCGGCGGCCACATGCGCGTCCTGCGCCGGCAGCTCACCGGCCGCCACGCCCTCCTCCACCAGCCGCAGGAACACGTCGCCGAAGGCGCGACGACCGCGCATGCGCTCGGCTTCCACATCCGGGTCGACCGGTTCGACGATGAAGGCATGCGCCAGCCCCGGCCCGGCCAGGGCGCGGCGGACGAAGGCGGCGATCGCCAGCCGCAGGCGCTCACTGGCCACCTCCGGGCCACTGGCGATGCGCTCCATGATCGCGACCTCGTGGGCCACCGCAGCGTTGAGCACCTCCACGAACAGCTCGGCCTTGGACGGGAAGTGCCGGTAGATCAGGCCGGTAGACACCCCCGCCTGGGTCGCCACGGCGGTCACCGGTGCATTGCGCCAGCCGCCGGTGGCGACCAGCTCGCGAGTGGCCAGCAGGATCCGTTCACGGGCCCCGGCCAGCCGTTCTTCCATCAGTGCAGAGCGTTTGTAAGCCATGTTTTGATTCTAGTTTCAATTTTTGAATTTGTATTCACTTCTTACCCGAACCCCGCTACGCTGGGGTCCAATCGCCCGTGCGGGCAGCGGTCCTGCAGACCGCCGCCCGCTCCCCCGCCGGGTGCGTCCATTTCCTGCCATCCCGCCGTGGAGCCACCACAATGCACGTGCCATCCCTGAACTTCGACCTTGGCGAAGACATCGACCTGCTGCGCCAGAGCGTGGCCCATTTTGCCGCCGCCGAGGTCGCACCGCTGGCCGCCGAGGCCGATGCCACCAATCAGTTCCCGCTGGCCCTGTGGCCGAAGCTGGGCGAACAGGGCCTGCTCGGCCTCACCGTGGAAGAAGAATACGGCGGCACCGGCATGGGCTACCTGGCCCACGTGGTGGCGATGGAAGAGATCTCGCGTGCTTCCGGCGGCATCGGCCTGTCCTACGGCGCGCACTCCAACCTGTGCGTGAACCAGCTGCGCAAGAATGGCAACGAAGAACAGAAGCAGCGCTTCCTGCCGGGCCTGTGCAACGGCAGCCTGGTCGGCGCGCTGGCGATGAGCGAGCCGGGTGCCGGTTCGGACGTGGTGTCGATGAAACTGCGCGCCGACAAGCGTGGTGACCGCTACGTGCTCAACGGCAACAAGATGTGGATCACCAACGGCCCGGATGCCGACGTGCTGGTGGTCTATGCCAAGACCGACATGGACGCCGGCGCCAAGGGCATCACCGCGTTCCTGGTCGAGAAGGGCATGAAGGGCTTCTCCACCGCGCAGAAGCTGGACAAGCTGGGCATGCGTTCCTCGCCCACCTGCGAGCTGGTGTTCCAGGACTGCGAAGTACCGGAAGAAAACGTGCTGGGCCAGATCGGTGGCGGCGTGCGCGTGCTGATGTCCGGCCTGGACTACGAGCGCGTGGTGCTGTCCGGCGGCCCGCTGGGCCTGATGGCCGCGGCGATGGACGTGGTGATGCCCTACGTGCACGAGCGCCACCAGTTCGGTGAGGCGATCGGCAGCTTCCAGCTGATCCAGGGCAAGATTGCCGACATGTACGTGGGCCTGGGCGCCTGCCGTGCGTATGTCTATGCCGTGGCACGCGCCTGCGACCAGGGCCGCACCACCCGCCAGGACGCCGCCGGTGCCATCCTGTACGCCGCCGAGAAGGCGACCTGGCTGACCGGCCAGGCGATCCAGATCCTGGGCGGCAACGGCTACATCAACGAATACCCGACCGGCCGCTTGTGGCGCGACGCCAAGCTGTATGAAATCGGCGCCGGCACCTCGGAGATCCGCCGCATGCTGATCGGCCGCGAACTGTTCCAGCGCACCCTGTAAGGCCACCGCGATGACCGTCCTGAACAGCCAGCTGCAACCGGGCAGCGAAACGTTTGAAAGCAACCGCGCGGCCATGCAGGCCGTGGTCGACGACCTGCACGCCACGCTTGCCCGCACTGCACTGGGCGGAAGCGAGGCGGCACGCGCCAAGCACACCGCGCGCGGCAAGCTGCTGGTGCGCGACCGTATCGACGCCCTGCTCGACCCCGGCAGCGCCTTCCTGGAAATCGCGCCGCTGGCCGCGCACGGCATGTATGACGATGCCGTGCCCGCTGCGGGCGTGGTGGCCGGCATCGGCCGCGTGAGCGGCGTGGAATGCGTGATCGTGGCCAACGATGCCACGGTCAAGGGCGGCACCTACTACCCGATGACGGTGAAGAAGCACCTGCGCGCGCAGGAGATCGCCGAGCAGAACCACCTGCCGTGCATCTACCTGGTCGATTCCGGCGGGGCCTTCCTGCCGCTGCAGGACGAGGTGTTCCCCGACCGCGATCATTTCGGCCGCATCTTCTACAACCAGGCCAACCTGTCGGCGCAGGGCATTCCGCAGATCGCCTGCGTGATGGGCAGCTGCACCGCCGGTGGCGCCTACGTGCCGGCGATGAGCGACGAGACGGTGATCGTGCGCGAGCAGGGCACGATCTTCCTCGGCGGCCCGCCGCTGGTGAAGGCCGCCACCGGTGAAGTGGTGACGGCCGAGGAACTGGGCGGTGCCGACGTACACACGCGCATCTCCGGCGTGGCCGACCACATGGCCGACAACGATCTGCAGGCGCTGGCACGGGTGCGCGCGATCATCGCCCAGCTGAACTGGCGCAAGCCGGAGCCGGCGATGGCGGTGCAGGCGCCCGAGGAACCGCTGCTGCCGGCGCATGAACTGTATGGGGTGATTCCCGCCGATACGCGCAAGCCCTACGACGTGCGCGAAGTGATCGCACGCCTGGTCGATGGCTCGCGCTTTGACGAGTTCAAGCCGCGCTATGGCGCAACACTGGTTACCGGCTTCGCGCATCTGAACGGCTACCCGATCGGCATCATCGCCAACAACGGCATCCTGTTCTCCGAGTCGGCACTGAAAGGCGCGCACTTCATCGAGCTGTGCACCCAGCGCAACATCCCGCTGGTGTTCCTGCAGAACATCACCGGCTTCATGGTCGGCCGCAAGTACGAACAGGGCGGCATCGCCAAGGACGGCGCCAAGCTGGTGATGGCAGTGGCCTGCGCCAAGGTTCCCAAGTTCACCGTGGTCATCGGCGGCTCGTTCGGTGCCGGCAACTACGGCATGTGCGGCCGCGCCTATTCGCCCAACTTCCTGTGGATGTGGCCCAACGCACGCATCGGCGTGATGGGCGGCGAACAGGCCGCCAGCGTGCTGGCCACGGTCAAGCGCGATGGCATCGAAGCCAAGGGCGGCCAGTGGCCGGCAGCGGAGGAAGATGCGTTCAAGGCACCGATCCGCGAGCAGTTCGAGCAGCAGGGCCACCCGTACTACGCCAGCGCGCGCCTGTGGGACGACGGCGTGATCGATCCGGCCGACACCCGCCGCGTACTGGCCCTGGCGCTGTCGGCCAGCCTCAACGCCGCCCCGCAGCAGACGCGCTTCGGCGTGTTCCGCATGTAACCCGTGCCATGACCGAGCCTGTTGCCATGTTCACCAAAGTCCTGATCGCCAATCGCGGCGAAATCGCCTGTCGCGTCATCGCCACCTGCCGCCGCCTCGGCATCGCCACCGTGGCGGTATATTCCGATGCCGACCGCAACGCGCGCCACGTGCGCCTGGCCGACGAAGCCATCCACATCGGTCCGGCCGCTGCACGTGAAAGTTACCTGCGCGGCGATGCCCTGCTCGACGCCGCACGCCTGACCGGCGCGCAGGCGATCCACCCCGGTTACGGCTTCCTGTCCGAGAATGCCGACTTCGCCGATGCCTGCGCCGCCGCCGGCATCACCTTCATCGGGCCGCCGGCCAGCGCCATCCGCGCGATGGGCGACAAGAGCGCGGCCAAGGCGCTGATGGCCAAGGCCGGTGTACCACTGACGCCGGGCTACCACGGCGACCAGCAGGAACCGTCCTTCCTGCGCGAACAGGCCGACGCCATCGGTTACCCGGTGCTGATCAAGGCCAGCGCCGGTGGCGGTGGCAAGGGCATGCGCAAGGTCGAGCGCAGCGAGGACTTCGTCGATGCGCTGGCCAGCTGCCAGCGCGAGGCGGCCTCGGCGTTCGGCAATGACCACGTGCTGGTCGAGAAGTACGTCGAGCGCCCGCGCCATATCGAGATCCAGGTGTTCGGCGACAGCCACGGTGAGGCGGTCTACCTGTTCGAGCGCGACTGCTCGGTGCAGCGCCGCCACCAGAAGGTGCTGGAAGAAGCCCCGGCGCCAGGCATGAGTGCAGAACGTCGCGCGGCGATGGGCAAGGCGGCGGTCGATGCCGCGCGCGCGGTGGGCTACGTCGGTGCCGGCACGGTGGAGTTCATCGCCGGCCCGGACGGCGATTTCTACTTCATGGAAATGAACACCCGCCTTCAGGTCGAGCACCCGGTGACCGAATACATCACCGGCACCGACCTGGTGGAATGGCAGCTGCGCGTGGCCTCGGGCTTGCCGCTGCCGCTGCGCCAGGAGCAGCTGGCGATCCACGGCCATGCCATCGAAGCACGCCTGTACGCAGAAGATGCCGACCGCGGCTTCCTGCCCTCCACCGGTACCCTGCGCCGCCTGCGCCTGCCGGCTCCGTCGGCCCATGTGCGCGTGGATACCGGCGTGGAGGAAGGCGACAGCATCACCCCGTACTACGACCCGATGATCGCCAAGCTGATCGTCTGGGACGTGGACCGCGACGCCGCGCTGCGCCGCATGAGCCAGGCACTGGCCGACTGCCAGGTGGTGGGCGTGACCACCAATGCCGGCTTCCTGCGCCGCCTGGTGAACACCGATTCGTTCGCGCACGCCAAGCTGGATACCGCGCTGATCGAACGCGAACAGGCGGCATTGAGTGCAGCGGGCGATACGGATGATGCCCTGTGGCAGCTGGCCGCCGTGGCCGCTGTTGCAAGCACTGCCGGTGCCGGCAGCGATGCGCGCGACCCGCATTCGCCGTGGCAGGCGCAGGACGGCTGGCGCCTTGGCGCGTCCGCGCCGCGCGTATTGCCGCTGCAGCAGGGAGAGCGCCGGCACACGCTGAAGGTGTGGGCGCAGGCCGATGGCTGGCGCGTGCAGTGCGACGATGCGGCGCCGGTGCAGGTGATCGGCACGGCCAGTATGCAGGGCCTGACGGTGCAGCTGGGCGAGCGCCGCTGGTCGTTGCAGCTGCTGCGCGACGGTGACCAGCTGTACCTGTTCGGCGCCGACGGCCAGCACCGTTTCACCCTGCACGATCCGGTGGGTGAATCGGACCACGCCGTGGCCGACGCCGGCAGCCTGCTGGCGCCGATGCCGGGCAAGATCGTTGCGACGCTGGTCGCCGCCGGTACCGAGGTCAAGCGCGGCACGCCGCTGGTGGTGCTGGAAGCGATGAAGATGGAGCACACGCTGCAGGCACCGGCGGACGGCACGGTGAAGGGTTACCGCGCCAAGGCCGGCGACCAGGTGGGTGACGGTGCAGTACTGGTGGACTTCGAGGCGGCGTGAACGCCGCGGCGGCGACCGCTCAGCGGTCGTCGCCCACCACCACCCGGCCAGCAGGATCGAATTCGGCCGTGTCCAGCGTGGCACTGCGCCAGCCCAGGCCGCAGATGGCCATCGCGCTCTGCCCGATGCCGTCGAAACCGAAGGCACGATCGACATCGGCATCGTTGATGGCTGCGGTGACGAATGCCGCCAGGCCACGCTCGGTCGCGCACAGGTACAGCAGCTGCGAGATGTGGCCGACATCCAGCGTCACCGCACGATACGCCTTGGCGTGGTTGCGGTACTTCCAGAAGCAGCGGTCGTACCGCGGTGCCAGCACCAGCAGCGCCGGTGCATCGGCGAACCACTCCTGACCGGACAGCATCCGCCGTGCCAGCGCGGGCAATGCATCAGGCGGCGGCGAGGGCAGCGGCAGCACGGCGTGCTGCACCGGGTGGTAGTGGTACAGGCCCGGTGCCAGTCCTTCCACGTTCTGCACCAGCAGGAAACCTTCGGTGGGATGCAGGCCGCCACCGGAGGGCACGTTCTTCTTCAGGAACTCGGTATCACGCTCGACCTTCTGCACCGCGTGGGCCATCAGCGTGCGCTGCAGCACCTGGGCCAGCAGCGGCAATGGCAGCGCGCGCTGCGGGTCGAAATTGCGGCAGGTCGTGCGCTGCGCCAGCAGCGCGTCGAACGCCGCCTCTTCGCTGCGCGGCAACGGCTGGTAGTCGCCCTGCAGGGCCTGCACCACCGGTGGTGGCGGCCCCAGCCGCTGGCGCAGGCCGGCAGCGGTATCCAGCCCCTGGCGACGCATGTCCTCCACGCTGTCCACCGCCTGCCAGCGCGCATGGCGATGGGCCAGTGCGGCCAACGGCCACCACTGGCTGCGACGCAATGCCTCATCACGCATCTGGTGCCCGACCTCATCCGGCGGGTCGGTCAGCACCAGCCCCTGCTCGACCAGGCGCGCCAGCATCGCCGGAGAGGTGCCGGCCGGCGGTTCGCTCCAGCGGTGCGCGCTGAGCTCGCCCAGCAGCTGGCGCTCCTCGGCGTCCACCGGCAGCGGCTGGTCCAGATGGGCGGCCAAGGCCACCCAGCTGATCTGGCTGTCCATCTCGGCCTGGCCGGCCAGCATCGCGCGCAGGTCCAGGGTGACCGACTCGCGGGGCTCGAACATCAGGCTGGCGCAGCGGCGCAGGCGCATGGGTTTCCTTCCTTCTGCCGCACAACCGGCATAGCAGCAACGACCGCGAAGCGGCCAACTTTAGCGACATGCACGCCACCGCCCTCAATGGCAGGCTGTCGCGGCCGATACGAGAAAATCAACCTACGGACGATCTCCATGAGCACCCATCCCCGCCTTTCCGCCGAAGACGCCAGCACCCTGCTGGACCACCTCATCGGCAACGACGACTTCCGCAACCACTTCACCGCATCGCCGGGCAAGGCCCTGGCCTCGATCGGCCTGGACGGTGCCGTTGGCGAGAACGACTGCATGAAGATCGGCACCCTGGCTTCGGTCGAGGAGCTGCGCCGCACCCGCGATTCGCTGCATGCGTACCTGAGTGCCTCAACCGCCTCGATGACGGTGGTGTTCTGCTTCGAAGCCGACCGGATCGACGAGCGCGTCAACGCCTGAGTCCGCATCAGCGCGGCACCCGCACCGACGTCGCCTCCGTGGCGATGTCGTGCACATTCAGGGGCTGCCAGACCTGCATGGACGCCACCTCGGCAATGGCCTGACCGTGGTGCCGGGCCAGCCAGGCCTGCTCGCGGCGCACGCCGGCAGTGTCCTGCTCGGCACGCAATGCCTGCAGCAGCACAACATGGGCCTGCACCGGTTCGCTGCCATCAAAGGTGGGCTCGAGCAGGTGGCGTGCCGCTTGCGGACGCTGTTGCGCCAGTTCGGCCATCGCCAGCACAACCCGGCGCCACTTGCCCACCACAGGGCTGCGCTGCCGCTCCAGCAGTTCGCCGTGGTCACGCAGCCACTCTGCGGCCAGCGCATGCTGGCCCTGGCGCTGGGCCAGATAGGTCAGGGCCAGCAGCTGCAGACTGCGGCTACCCACGGCGGAGTCGTCGTTCTTCCGCAGCAGCGGTCGCAGCATGGCGGCGATGGATTCAAGCTCCTTCGCATCGCCGGCCGTGCACAACGTGGTCACGGTGGCGTGTTGCAGGCGCTGATGGATCTGGTAGTCGATCAGATCCGGTGCCGGGCCATCCGCAGCGATCGCGGCATGCAGGCTGCTGCAATCACGCTGCTCCGCAGCCACCAGCAGGTTTGCCCGCAGGCGCATGCGCTGTTGCAGGTCATCCCCCCGCGGCAACCGCATCAACAGCTGCTTTGCCTGTGCGTCCAGGCCCTGCGCAACCAGCACGTCCACATCCAGGTCGTCGGCCTCGTCATTGCCGCGCAGCATCTGTGCCTGGTGCAAGGTGCGCATTGCCTGCTGCGGCTGGCCGAGGCCCAACTGTGCCCGCGCCAGATGGATCATCGGATACAGCCGCAACGGGTCCTGAGGCACCGTCGCGGCGCGCGCATAGGGCGCGGCCTCGGCGAAGCGATTGTCCTGCAGCAGCCCCCAGGAGGTATTGGACAGCCCCGCAAACGAATCCGGATAGATCTTGGCCAATGCACGCCACTGTTCCAGCGGCCAGCCACCGGGTTCCAGTTCGGCCTGCCAGCCCTTCAGGTACAGGCGCTCACGCGCGGGCAAACGCTGCTGCTGGGCGAGCGCGTGCTCCAGCGCGTCACGCGCGTCCGCGACCTGCGCGGTGCGGGCCAGCAGCTTGGCCACGCCCATGTAGGCCAGGGCGAAACCGGGATCGATATCGATCGCCGCCTGGTAGAGGTTGCGTGCTTCTTCGAAGCGACGCTGGCCCAGTGCGCTTTCGGCCAGGGCAAACGCACGCAGTGCGCGCAGGTCCTGGGTCGATGCCCGCGGCAGCGGCAACGACTGTTCCAGGCTCGCCACCGATTCGCCCAGTCCGCGCCGCAGGCGCCCGACCACGTCGTCCACCGCGAACACCATCTGATCGGATCGATCCACGGTGGCGGTGAACGTCTGGATCACCTGGCCGGTGCCGGGTGCGGCGACGTCGATGGCCAGCTCATAGCCACCAATCTTCTGCCGCACGGTCGGCAACAACACGGCGCGCGCACCCTCGCGCACCGCCACCTCGGCCGCGGTATCGCGGTTGAGCCGGGTATCGCCCGAGAGCCGCGCCATTTCCAGGCTCTCGCGGATCTTGCCCTCCGACAGCACGTTCACGTAACGCGACTGCTCCAGCGCAATCCGGATGGCGTGCCGCATCGAGTCGTCGAAGATCGGGTCGCCAGTGAGGTTGTCGACATCGCCGAGCACCACCCAGTCGCGCTCGGCGAACGCGATCGCCGGTTCCGGTCGCAGCAGCAGCCAGCCGCCCAGCACCACCACCGTCAGTACCAGACCTTCAGCGGCCAGCACCAGCGGCTGCCGCCACAGCGGCAGGTCACGGCGCGCCTTGGCATTGGCACGCGGCATGCGCAACGGCGCCGCACCGATCTCGCCCACTTCGATCACTTCCTGCACCACCGGCACGCCCTTGAAGCGCCAGCGCCCGTGCGACTTCCACAGCAGGCGCGCGCCGCGCTCGCCCAACGCATCGGTGGCGCGGCGGGTCAGTGATTCGGCCACGGCCGACAACAGGATCTGGCCAGGCCGTGCCAACATCATCAGGCGCGCCGCCATCGGCTTGGCCAGCCCTTCCACTTCCATCGACTTGGCGCCGGCGCGCACCGCTTCGGGACTGTTGTCCCAGGTCAGTACGTCACCCACATGCAGGCCGGCACGCGCACGCAGTTCAATCGAACGCTGCTGGCCCAGCGTGTGCAGTTCGCACTGGTAGTCCAGCGCGAAACCGAGCGCATCGATGGCGCGCTCGAACAGCATGAACAGACCGTCGGAGCGATCGATCAGCTGGCCATTCCAGCGGTGCTGCAACACCAGCACCAGGCGGTCGTGTTCCTGGAACAGGCTCGCGGCCGCGACGTCGCCGATCCGCTCGACCAGCTGCAGCGAATCACACAGATCGGTGAACAGCAGGGCGCGTAGCTGGGGGCTATGCGGGGCTGACGTTCCGTTGTCGCCATTCATCGCCTGCATCTCCCTATGGGCCGTCCGGAGCATCCACCCAGCGCAGGCAGTTGCCGCCATCGCGCTTGGCCTGGTACAGCGCGCGGTCCGCACTGGCATACCACTCGCTCCAGCCGGCCTCCGGCGCCAGCAGGCTGGCACCGATGCTGACCAGGCTGACATGCGGCGTGCCATGACTGCGTTCGAGCAGGCCATGCACCGCGCTGAGGATGAACTCGGCCGCGTGCTGCACGATCTCGTGATTGCCACGGCGCAGGATCAGGCAGAACTCATCGCCGCCGAGGCGGCAGGCCAGGTCCTGCTCACCGGCCATCGAGCGCAGGATGTTGCCCATGCTCTGCAGCACACGGTCGCCGGCCTGGTGGCCGTGACGATCATTGATCTGCTTGAAGCGGTCGCAGTCGATCAGCAGCAGGGCCTGCGGCAACCCGCCACCGTCGGCGCGGCACTCCTGCAGGTACAGGGTCAGGCCACGGCGGTTGTGCAGCCCGGTCAGTTCATCGGTACGCACCAGCTCACGGGTGTGGGTCAGCTGATGGGTGGTGATGTACAGATTGTCCAGCGCGGTTTCCAGATCATGGTTGCGCCGGCGCAGCTGGCTGATCAGGGCCTGCTCGTTGGTCAGCACGCGCATGATCGTGCGCCGCAGGAAGTAGGCGACCAGGCCGGGATCGGATTCCACCAGGCGATGGAAATCGGCCGGGCCCAGCTCCAGTACTTCGCAGTCGGCCAGCGCGCGTGCACTGGCGCTGCGCAGGTGATCACCGACCAGCAGGCCAAGCTCACCGAAGAACTCATGCTGGCCGAGCGTCTTGATCACCAGGTCCTCGCCGAAGTCCAGTTCGATCTGGCCCTGGAGGATCACATACATCCGTTCGCCGCGATGGCCACGCTGGAACAACCACTGTCCGGCATGAAGCTTGCATGGACGGGCAAATCTGGCGAACAATGCCACCTCGGCAGCGGACAGCAGCGCGTGCACGATCTCGGCCATCGCCACCCGGGCGATACCTGACGTCACATCACTGTTCTCGGCCGCACCCCTGCCGGTCATTCCCTGCACCCGCCGCCAGCGTCCCCTGGTGAGCCGCGGAGCATAGCACCGCTTTAAAGTGTGCGCCCTATCTCATTTTGACCCTTCTGCCGATCTTGATTGATGTGAAGATCGGTAGTGGCCCGTTCTGGTCACGGGTGTCCGGGCAAAACCCCTGCGGGATCAATCCGATGCCGGGTTTCACAGGGTTTCGGCCAAGTTGCCGGCACACGGGGTGCGCCTGATTGACGCTGCCTGCTGGCCGCGCCTTTGCATCGATACAACAACGCCGGCAGGTCCCCCGACCGGCCGGCGTTGTCTGGCCCTTCCCTGGCCACCCTGATCGCTCTGAGGCCCGGTAGTGCCGGCCGCTGGCCGGCAACCATCTGGACCTCGGGAACATCGACGGGTTGCCGGCCAGCGGCCGGCACTACCGCATCACGCAGCGCGTTCGCTGCGCCCGCCGTGGAACTGCTCTTCCTCGGTCGAGCCGGTCAGCGCGGTGGTCGACGACTGGCCCTGCTGGATCGCCTGGGTCACCGCGTCGAAGTAACCGGTACCGACCTCACGCTGGTGCTTTACCGCAGTGAAGCCACGCTCGGCCGCTTCGAACTCGGCTTCCTGCAGTTCCACGAACGCGCTCATCTGGCGGCGTGCATAGCCGTGGGCCAGGTTGAACATGCCGTAGTTCAGCGCATGGAAGCCGGCCAGGGTGATGAACTGGAACTTGTAGCCGTAGCTGCCCAGCTCGCGCTGGAACTTCGCGATGGTGGCGTCGTCCAGGTTCTTCTTCCAGTTGAAGCTGGGCGAGCAGTTGTAGGCCAGCAGCTTGCCCGGGAACTTCGCATGGATCGCCTCGGCGAACCTGCGTGCGAATTCCAGATCCGGCTTGCCGGTCTCGCACCACACCAGGTCGGCGTAGGGTGCATAGGCCAGGCCACGGCTGATCGCCTGGTCCAGGCCATTGCGGGTCTTGTAGAAGCCCTCGACGGTGCGCTCGCCGGTGGCGAACGGCTTGTCGTTGCCGTCGATGTCGCTGGTCAGCAGGTCGGCGGCTTCGGCATCGGTACGTGCCACCAGCAGGGTCGGCACGCCCAACACGTCGGCGGCCAGGCGCGCGGCGTTGAGCTTCTCGACCGCCTCACGGGTCGGCACCAGCACCTTGCCGCCCATGTGGCCGCACTTCTTCACCGAGGCCAGCTGATCCTCGAAGTGCACGCCGGCGGCACCGGCCTCGATCATCGCCTTCATCAGTTCGAAGGCGTTGAGCACGCCGCCGAAACCGGCTTCTGCATCGGCCACGATCGGCTGCAGGAAGTCGATGTCATCCTTGCCTTCGGCATGGTGCAGCTGGTCGGCGCGCAGCAGCGTGTTGTTGATGCGCTTGACCACCGCCGGCACCGAATCGGCCGGGTACAGCGACTGGTCCGGGTACATCTGGCCGGCCAGGTTGGCGTCGGCCGCCACCTGCCAACCGGACAGGTAGATGGCCTTCAGGCCAGCCTTGACCTGCTGCATGGCCTGGTTGCCGGTCAGCGCACCCAGCGCGTTGACGAACTCGCGCTCATGCAGCGACGCCCACAGCTTCTCCGCACCCAGGCGGGCCAGCGAGTGCTCGATGTGGACGGTGCCGCGCAGGCGCACCACGTCGGCGGCGCTGTAGTTGCGCTGGATGCCTTCCCAGCGCGGGTTGGTATCCCAGTCGTGCTGGATCTGTTCGGCAGTGGGCAGCTTGCTCATGTCTTTCTCCAGTTCGGTTCGTGCGTGCAGCGGGGAGGGAAACGGCGTGGAAACGCGGGCGGGAGTCAATCGATGCGCGCGTAGGCCGGCAGGGTCAGGAAATCGGTCAGTTCGTCGCTGCGGCTCAGTTCGCCGAGCAGGGTGATGGCTTCGCCGATGCGTGTACCACCAGGCAGCGCGGCGGTATCGCCCAGCCGTGCCGGCAGCTGCGAGAGAGTGGAATCCAGCAGCGCCAGATCGATCGCGGTGCCGTCGTCCAGTTGCTGGCCAGGCGTATGCAGCCACTGCCACAGCTGGCTGCGGCTGATCTCGGCGGTGGCCGCGTCCTCCATCAGGTGGTGGATCGGCACGCAACCGTTGCCATCCAGCCACGCCGCCAGGTAGCGCACGCAGACTTCCACGTTGCCTTCGAAGCCGGCACGGGTGATGGTGCCCGGCGGGCGCGCGATCAGTTCATCGCGGCCCACGCGCACATCCTGGCGCAGCACGCTGTGCTGGTTCGCACCGGGCATGTGTTCGTCGAAGATCGCCATCGCCACTGGAATCAGCGCCGGATGCGCAACCCAGGTGCCGTCATGGCCGGCGGTGACTTCGCGCAGCTTGTCGGCGCGCACCCGGGCCATCGCCTGTTCGTTCGCCGCGGCATCGTTGTTGATCGGGATCTGCGCGGCCATGCCGCCCATCGCATGCGCACCGCGGCGGTGGCAGGTCTGGATCAGCAGTTCCGAATACGCCTTCAGGAACGGCTGTGTCATAGTCACCTGGCCGCGTTCGGGCAGCACGCGGTCGGCGTGGCGGCGGAAGGTCTTCAGGTACGAGAAGATGTAATCCCAGCGCCCGCAGTTCAGGCCGACGATGCGGTCACGCAGTGCGTGCAGGATCTCGTCCATCTCGAACACCGCCGGCAGCGTTTCGATCAGCACGGTCACCTTGATCTGGCCGTGCGGCAGGCCGAGCATGCCTTCGATGTGCGACAGCGCGGTCTCCCACAGCGCGGCCTCTTCCATGCTCTGCAGCTTGGGCAGGTAGAAGTACGGGCCGCGGTCCTTGGCCTGCAGGGTGCGGGCGTTGTGGAAGGCGAACACCGCCGCGTCGAACAGGCCGCCGGCGATGAACTGGCCGTCGATGCGCACGTGCTTCTCGTCCAGATGCCAGCCGCGCGGGCGCACGATCAGCACGGCCTGTTCGTCGTACGGGCGCAGCGTGTAGTGCTTGCCATTGGCGGCGGTGAATTCCAGATCACCACGCACCGCCGCCGCCAGCGACTGCTGCCCGGCCAGCAGGTTGCGCCAGGTCGGCGAGGTCGAATCCTCGAAGTCGGCCATGAACACCTTGGCGCCGGAGTTCAGCGCGTTGATGACCATCTTCGGGTCGGTCGGGCCGGTGATCTCGACGCGGCGGTCCTGCAGCGCGGCCGGCAGCGGCGCAACGCGCCAGTCGCCGCTACGGATCGCGGTGGTGTCTTCACGGAAGTCCGGCAGGCCGCCCTGGTCGAAGAACGCCTGGCGTTCACGGCGGGCCTGCAGCCGTGCCTGCCGGCCCGGTTCCACCGCACGGTGCAGCGACACCAGCAGGGCCAGCAGCGGCGCCGGCAGCACGGTGTCCTGACCGGCCACGCGGGTCGCCAGGGCGATGCCGGGGGTGGCCTTGCTGGCAGGGGTGGGAACAGCGGAAGCGACGGCGGACATGGGGCGACTCCAGCGGTGGGGAACGCCTCCACGGTGCCGCCCGGGCCGAGTATTTGGCAAAACAGTTTTTGCAATGCTCTACATAAGTTGTGCTAATACTTGTAACGCCATGACCACGCGCCCCTCGCCAAGTCCGCGTTTTTCCTACAAATCCGACCGGTTGAAGCCGTTGCGCGCGTTCTGCCAGACCGTGCGTCTGGGCTCTGTCTCACGGGCGGCTGAGGCATTGTTCGTCAGCCAGCCGGCCATCAGCCTGCAGTTGCAGGCCCTGGAACGGGAGCTGGGCGTGCCGTTGTTCGAGCGCAGCGGGCGTCGCCTGGTGCCCAGCCGCGAGGGCCAGCTGCTGTACGAAATGGCGCAGCCGCTGGTGGAGAACCTGGACGGGCTGGAGGCACGCTTCCGCGACAAGGTACGCGGCCTGGATGCGGGCGAGCTGAACATCGCCGCCAACAGCTCGACCATCCTGTACCTGCTGCCGAAGATCGTCGAACGCTTCCGCCTGCACTACCCGGACGTGCGCCTGACCCTGCACAACGCGATCAGCGCCGACGGCACCGACCTGCTGCGCGAGGATGCCGCCGACCTGGCGATCGGTTCGATGACCGATGTGCCGGCCGACCTGACCTACGCCCCAGCCTACCGCTTCGAACAGGTGCTGATCGCGCCGCATGACCATCCGCTGGCCAAGGGCGGCGAGCTGGAGTTGGCCGATATTGCGCGCTATCCGCTGGTGCTGCCGCCGAAGCGGCAGATCACCTACCGGCTGGTGGACCAGGTGTTCCAGCGCCACCGCATCGCCTACACCGTGGCGCTGGAGGTGGGCGGCTGGGAGGTGATCAAGCAGTACGTGGCGATGGGCATGGGCATTTCCATCGTGCCGGCGCTGTGCCTGAACGAGGCCGACCACGAGCGGCTGGCGGCGCGGTCGATGAAGCGCTGGTTCCCCGAGCGCAGCTACGGGGTGATCGTGCGGCGTGGCAAGGCGTTGTCGGCGCAGGCGCGGGCGTTCATCGAGCTGATCCAGCCGGAGTTGTTCAGTCCGCGCGATTACGACCAGAGCGGGCATTCCGAGCGGTAGGGGTGTTCGGCAGGGCTGCGCCCTGCACCTGCCGAGGCCGAAGCAACGGCAACAGCGGGCTATCCGTGGGATGGCGGTGCGCTGTGGGTGGGCAGGACACGCCGTGAACCCATCCCTGGGGGCTCGATGGCGCCATCCATGGCGCCAACGGTCCTGCCCACCCACAGCGCACCGCCTCTGACAGTTCTCCGCGGCTGTTGGTAGGTGTCGACCTTGGTCGACACGTCATCAATGATCGAAATGGGCTTTTGTAGAGTCGAGCCATGCTCGACTGGCGGAAAAACGATCAAAGAAGACGCCAGGCACGGTGCCGGTCTGGCTAGACTGGCGCCATGTCCATCGAACTGCGCCACCTGCGTTACTTCCTTACCGTCGCCGATACGCTGCACTTCGGCCAGGCCGCCGAGCGGTTGGGGATGTCACAGCCGCCGCTCAGCCAGCAGATCCGCCAGCTGGAAGATCTGATCGGGGCGCGCCTGTTCGTGCGCAGCCACCGTCGTGTGCAGCTGACGCCTGCCGGTGAGCTGCTGCAGGAGCGTGCACGCGCCATCGTGCAGCAGGTGGAAACAGCGGTGGACGAGGTGCAGCGCGCGCAGCGCGGCGAGCAGGGCGAACTGCGTATCGGCCTGACCCGGGCCACGCCACTGTCACCGCAGATTCCGCGTTCGATCCTGCGCTACCGCCAGCAGTACCCGCAGGTACGGCTGCAGCTGAGCGAGATGAACACGCTGCAGCAGATCGATGCGCTGCTCGACGGCAGCCTGGACGTGGGCATCATCCGCAAGCGCGCGTTGCCGCCGGAACTGGTGGCGCACAGCCTGTTCGTCGATCCGCTGGCGTTGATCGTGCATGCCGGCCATCCTGCCCTGCACAGGCTTTCGAAGCAGGGCACGTTGTCGCTGCGCGACTTCGCGCAGGAGCCGTTCGTGGCATTTCGCCGCAGTGCCGGTGCGGGCATCCATGACCACATGATCGCGTTGTGCGCGGCCGCCGGGTTCACGCCGCGCATCGCGCAGGAGGCGGGCGAAGCCTCGACCCTGATCAGTCTTGCTGCTGCCGGCCTGGGTGCGGCGATCCTGCCGTCGTCCTGCGATCACATCCGGGTGGAGGGCGCGCGCTTCGTGGCGCTGGCCGATGCCGGTGCGCATTCGGAGGTGCAGCTGGCGTGGCACCGCGAGGGGGTGACGCCGCTGATCCGCAATTTCGCCGGGTTGTTGCGCGAGGCGTTCGTGGAGGGCTGAGCGTGCCCCCCCCGGTAGTGGCCAACCCTGGTTGGCCCACGACCACAACGCCGACCAAGGTCGGCCTCTACCAGACCAGGATCACGCGGTCACCGGCTGCGGGGCGCGCTGCTGCAGCGCCCAGACAATGCCACCGCCGATCAGGGTCAGCACGGCGGCGAACAGGCACACACCCCGCCAGTCCCACGCCGCATAAGCCAGGCCGCCTAAACCACCGAGCACACTCGAACCCAGGTAATAGGCAAACAGGTACAGCGCCGAGGCTTCCGCGCGCATCGTGCCGGCACGGCTGCCAACCCAGCTGCTGGCTACCGAGTGACCGCCGAAGAAGCCGAACGTCACCAGCGCGATGCCGAGTGCCATTGTGCTCAGCCAAGGCAATGCCAGCAGCGCGATGCCGGCACCGATCAGCGCGAACGAGATCGACAGGATGCGGCCGCGTCCGTAACGCGTAGCCTGCTGGCCCATCCACGCCGAACTGAAAGTACCCACCAGGTAGACGCTGAAGATCAGGCCTACCACGGTCTGGCTGAGGTGGTACGGCGGCGCCAGCAGGTGGTAGCCCAGGTAGTTGTAGAGGGTGACGAACACGCCCATCAGCACGAACGAGGTGGCGAACAGCCACGGCAGGCCCGGGTCGGCGAACAGCATGCGCCAGCGTGACGGCAACTGACGCAGGCCATCCCGGCGGGGGTGGAAGTGACGCTGTGGCGGCAGCTGCAGCCACAGCAGCACGGTGCTGGCCACGGCGATGATCGAGACCACGCCGATGCCCCAGCGCCAGCCCCAGTGGTCGGCGATGATGCCTGCCAGCAGTCGCCCGCTCATGCCACCGATGGCGTTGCCGCCGATGTACAGGCCCATCGCCAGGCCCAGCGCGCGGCTGTCCATTTCCTCGACCAGGTAGGTCATCGCCACGGCCGGCACGCCGCTCAGCGCCAGGCCCAGCAGGGTGCGCAGCACCAGCAGCGTGGTCCAGTCGTCCACCAGCGCGGTGCTCAGCGACAGCATGGCCGAGGCCAGCAGCGCAGCAATCATCAACGGGCGGCGGCCGACCGCGTCGGACAGCAGGCCGGCCAGCAGCATGGCCACCGCCAGCGTGCCGGTGGTCAGCGACAGCGACATTGCGCTGCCGGCGGCGGACACGCCGAAGTGGCGGCTGAATTCGGGCAGCAGCGGCTGCACCGTGTACAGCAGCCCGAAGGTGGAGAAGCCGGCCAGGAACAGCGCCAGCGCGGTGCGGCGGAAAGCCGGCGTGCCCTGCTGGATGCGGGTGTCGGAAGCGGGGTCAACAGCGTGGGGGCGGCGTTCGACGGTCGCGGCGGTTTCGCCAGTCATGGGATCGGTGGGCCGGTGGGGACGGCCGGGTATGGGAGGGAACGGGCCTCAGACTAGGCCCGTCCATCCAGTCGATCCATAACCTGATAGGTCAGGATTGATACACAGAAAGTATCAATTCAGCTTACAGGCGCTGCCACTCGAAGCCGGCGCCCCGGCGGTAGTACACCGCCACAGCGCGGCCGTAGACCTTGTCAGCGTCGACGAAGCCGAAGAAGCGGCCATCGAAGCTGTTGCCGCGGTGGTCACCCAGCACCAGCACCTTACCGTTGGGCACCACCAGATCGGCGATGTCCGGGCCGCCGCCCATGTCCAGATCGAGGCGGGCACGGCGTTCACCGAAGGCTTCCGCGTCCTGCAGGTCGGCGGTCTGCAGTGGCTGGCCGTTGATGCTCAGGTGCCCTTCGTGCAGCTGCACATGGTCACCGGCCACCGCGGCCACCCGCTTGATCAGGCGGGTGCCGTCGGCCGGCGAATCGAACACCGCCACCTCGCCGCGCTGCGGGGTGCCGGTCGCCATCAGTTCCTTGCCGGTAAACGGCAGGCGCAGCCCATAGGCACGCATGTCCACCACCACCCGGTCGCCGGGCTGCAGGGTCGGCTGCATCGAGCCACTGGGCACTACGTAGTGGTTGGCCAGGGTATCGCGGGCGGCGGCGAGCAGGCCGAGCATCACCAGCAACGGCAGCGCCTCTTTCTTCAGCCAGGCCAGCGCGCGTTCGGAAAAGGGAGGGCGGGCAACAGCGTCCATGGCAGGCTCCGGGTCAGTGGTAGCTGCATCAGACCACATCCGGGCCGAAGAGGTTCCCGCACCGGCTTGCTGTAGAGCCGAGCCCGCGCTCGGCTGCTCTTCAAGCGTCGGTGCACGCCAGCCGAGCGTAGGCTCGGCTCTACAGGATGGGTTACGCAGGTTTTACGCCGTGCCCCGGCCACGGGCATCGCACCTTTACGGCCAGCACGCGCATCGTGTCTCCACCGCGCCGCAGGGCGCATTCCGCAAGGTGTTGTATGACCCTCCTGGTGATCCGCCACGCGTCTCCGTCGGCGCCGCGCCCGCAGTTGCCGGCGCAGCTGAGCGGCCATCGCGTGCTGTGCAGCGACTGCGCCAGTCTGTCCGAAGTGGGCCAGTGCCTGTGCCAGCTGCAAGCGCGCTCGGCCGACTGGGTACTGCTGGATGTCGGTGCCGCCGACGAGGCGCAATGGCAGGCCGAAGGTGGCGCGCTGCAGGCGGCGCTGGAACGGCTGCCGGCGCAGTACATCGAGCTGCAGGCGCCCAGCGAGCCCGGCCTGGAGGCACGCCTGCGCCTGCAGCATGGCCCCGCCGCAGTGGTGGTGGACCAGCGCAGCCAGCAGGCCGGTTACCCGTTGTCGCTGGCCATCGTTGGCCGCCGCCTGGCGCAGGAGGGCTGAGCCATGTCGATCTTCATCATCCGCGGCCCGGAGGCGGCCGGAGCATTGATCCGCACGGCGATGCCACTGCCGGCGCCGGTACTGAAGTCGCTGGTGCATCGCGCGATCGATGCCGGCACCAGCGTGGCGATCCGTGCCTGCGGTTCGGAACAGGAGCTGCTGGATGCGCTGCGCGTGGCTGATCACAGCCGTGGCGAGGTGACGCTGCTCGATCCGGGTGCATGTGCCAACAGCCTGCGCCTGCAACGGTTGCTGCCCTATCTGCACAACGCGTACGTGGAAGTGCATGACGACGGCGCGGTGGCCGAGCCGTGCCTGCCGGCCGGTGTCGGCCAGCGCCTGGGCATTGCGGCCGGTTACGGTGCACAGAGCTATGTGCTGGCGCTGGATATCGCGCTGGACCACCTGGGGCTGGCCGAGCAGGCCAACCGGGTGCATGTGGGGACGTAGCGCTGTTTGTAGCGTCGAGCCATGCTCGACTGGCTTTTCGTGGAAAACCAGCCGAGGATGGGCTCGGCTCTACAAGGGCGCGAAAGGCAGCCGAGCGTAGGCTCGGCTCTACAGAAGAGCAAAGAAAAACGGCGGGGTTTCCCCCGCCGTTTTCGCTTTCTTATTTCAGCCCGCGGAACTTCAGCAGCGGTTCCACCGACGGGTCCTTGCCGCGGAAATCGCGGTACAGGGTCGACAGCTCCACACTGTTGCCGCGCGAGAGGATCTTGTCGCGGAATTCCTGGCCGTTGGCCGCGGTCAGGCCACCGTGTTCGGTGAACCACTGGTAGGCGTCATGGTCCAGCACTTCGGCCCAGAAGTAGGCGTAGTAGCCGGCCGAGTAACCACCGCCCCAGATGTGGTCGAAGTAGGTGGTACGGTAACGCGGCGGCACCTGCGGCAGGTCGACCTTGAACTTCTTCAGCGCGCTGGCTTCAAAGGCGCCGACATCCTGCAGCGGCGCGTCGGCCTTCTGCGTGTGCCAGGCCAGGTCCAGCAGCGCGGCCGACAGGTACTCGGTGGTCGCGTAGCCCTGGTTGAAGCTGCGTGCCTTGAGGATCTTGTCGACCAGTTCCTGCGGCATCGCCTCGCCGGTCTTGTAGTGCTTGGCGTAGTTGGCGAACACCTTCGGATCCAGCGCCCAGTGCTCGTTGAACTGCGACGGGAACTCGACGAAATCACGCGAGGTGGCGGTGCCGGCAATCGACGGGTACTTCACGTTCGAGAACATGCCGTGCAGCGCATGGCCGAACTCATGGAACATGGTGGTGACGTCGTCGAAGCTGATCAGCGCAGGCTGGCCGGCGGCCGGCTTGGTGAAGTTGCAGACGTTGTAGACCACCGGCTTGGCACCGGTCAGGCCGTCCTGCTCGACGAACACGTCCATCCAGGCGCCGCCGGACTTGCTGTCACGCTTGAAGTAGTCGGTGTAGAACAGCGCCAGCGAGGTGCCGTCCTTGTCGAACACTTCGTACACCTTCATGTCCGGGTTGTAGGTCGGAATGTCGGTACGCGGCTTGAAGGTGATGCCGTACAGCTGGGTGGCGGCGTAGAAGACGCCGTTCTGCAGCACGTTGTCCAGTTCGAAGTACGGCTTGATCTGCGATTCGTCCAGATCGTACTTGGCCTTGCGCACCTGCTCGGCGTAGAAGTCCCAGTCCGAAGCGGCGACCTGGAAACCACCCTTCTGCGCGTCGATCACCTTCTGGATCTCGCCGGCTTCGGCGCGTGCCTTGGCAGTGGCGGCCGGCACGGTGTCGGTCAGCAGCTTGAGCGCGGCAGCCGGGGTCTTGGCCATCTGGTCGCCCAGCTGGTAGTCGGCGAAGGTGTCGAAGCCGAGCAGCTTGGCCTTCTGTGCACGCAGCTGGGCCAGGCGCTGCACGGTCTGCCGGGTGTCGTTGGCATCGCCGCGCTCGGCGCGGGTTTCCGAAGCCTTCAGCACGGCGGCGCGCTGGTCGCGGTCGCTCAGCGAGCCGAGCACCGGCTGCTGTGTGGTGTTCTGCAACGGCAGCAGGAACTTGCCATCCAGCTTGCGATCCTTGGCGGCGGTGGCAGCGTTGTTGATCGCATTCTCGTCCAGGCCGGCCAGCTTGGCCTTGTCGTCGACAACGACGGCCGCAGCGGCCGTGGCGGCCACCAGACGGGTATGGAACTGGGTGGAAAGGGTGGTTTCTTCCACGTTGAGCTTGCGCAGGCTCGCCTTGTCGGCGTCGGACAGCTGTGCGCCAGCGCGCACCAGGCCGTCGTAGTAATGCTCGACCAGGCGCTTCTGCACCGGGTCCAGTTCCAGCGTGTCACGCTGGTCGTACAGCGACTTCACGCGCGCGAACAGCTTCGGATCGAGGTTGATCTCGTCCTGGTGCGCGGCCAGCTTCGGCGCCACTTCTTCCTGGATCTTCTGGCGTGCATCGTTGGTATCGGCCTGGACCAGGCCGAAGAAAATGCGCGACACGCGGTTCAGGGTCTCGCCGCTGCGCTCCATCGCCACGATGGTGTTGTCGAAGGTGGCCGGCTCGCTGCTGTCGGCGATCTTGCGCACGTCGGCCAGGTGCTGGCGCATGCCTTCCTCGAACGCCGGCAGGTAGTCGCTGTCCTTGATCTTGTCGAACTGCGGCGCCTGGAACGGCAACGTGCTGGCGCTCAGCAGCGGATTGGTGGAGGCTTCGGCCGGCTCCTGGGCCGGGGCTTTCTGGGCATCGGACACGGGGGTGGACTCCTTGCCGGAACAGGCCGCCAGCGCCAGGCTGATGGCGGCGGCCAGGACTACGGTACGCGACATGTAAAACACTCCTTGGGCAGACGGTACGGGATACCAGCCCTCCACCCTACTCCTGTCGCGCTCGCCCGGCATGTGCCGGACGTGGCGTCTATGCGGCGGCCTGCGGCAGGCTCAGACCGTACCGCGGGTCTTGCCCATCCACGGCCGGTAGAACTCGCGGATGGCGGCCATGTCGGCGGCATCATCGCCGCTGGGCGTGAACAGCGGGCCGATGCCGATGGTCTTTTCCGGGTAGTGGAAATACGCAGCCAGGATCGGCACGTCGGCCATCCGGGCGATCTTCAGGAAGCCGGCCTTCCAGTCCTTCACGGCCTTGCGGGTGCCCTCGGGGGTGATGGCGAACCACATCTTCTCGTTGTTGCGCAGCAGGTCCACCGCCTGGCCCACCGTGCCCTGCGGCGAGCTGCGGTCCAGCGGGATCACGCCCAGCTTGTGCAGCAGCGGGCCCAGCGGCCACCAGAACAGCGATGCCTTGCCCAGCACCTTGACCTTCATTCCCAGCGCGATCTTGGCCGCCATGCCCCACAGGCCGTCCCAGTTGGACGAATGCGGCGCGATGATGAACACCAGGCGGGGAATGTCAGGCAGGGTGCCGGTCACCTTCCAGCCGCCCATGCGCAGGGTGCAGCGCGCCAGCCAGCGCAGGAAGGCGTTGGGTTTGACCTGCGGCATCTGCGGCGGCACGGCCGGCAGCAACGAAGTCGGGTTGTTCAAGCAATCACTCCCAGTCACGTGATGAGCGCCCGCGCTTGATCTGCGCGCGCCCGCGTTTGGCGTCCAGACGACGCAGTTTCGACCCGAGGGTCGGCTTGGTGGCCTTGCGCGGCTTGGGCACGCTCAGCCCGGCCTGGATGAAGGCCGCCAGCCGCTCGCGCGCATCCTCGCGATTGCGATCCTGGGTCCGGAAACGTTGCGCGTCGATGACCAGCACGCCTTCGCCGGTCATGCGCCGGTCACGCCGCGCCAACAGGCGCGCGCGCAACGGTTCGGGCAACGAGGGCGAGTTGGCCACATCGAAACGCAGTTCCACCGCGGTGGAGACCTTGTTGACGTTCTGGCCACCGGCACCGCTGGCACGCACGAACCGCTCGACGATCTCGCCGTCGGGGATTTCAAGCTGCGCGCTGATGGTGACCGGTCCACTGCCCATCCGCGCATTGTAGCGGCAGCCACGTGCCGGAGTGCGGCATCGCGCACCGTATGCCGCCGATCAGGTACCGAACACGCCGCCTTCGCCTTGGCTGCGGGTATGCTGGCCGTCCCATGTACCGCAGGAAGCCCGCATGACCCGCACCGCACCCGCCCTGCCGTCCCTGCTGCGCCGCGCCGCCCTGCTGCTGGCGCTGGCCGTGGCCAGCGTTCCGGCCCTGGCCGCGCCACCGACCGATGGCGACATCAACCGCCTGCTGTCCGCGTCACGGGCGCAGAGCATGATCGACACCATGCTGCCGCAGATCGAGGCGATGCAGCAGCAGCAGTTCCAGCAGGTGGCCGCACAGCGCCAGCTCAACGCCCAGCAGCAGGAACAGCTGAAGCGGATCCAGGCGCGGACCAGCCAGACCCTGCGCCAGGCCCTGTCGTGGCAGCAGCTGCGGCCGATGTACGTGGACCTCTACAAGAAGACCTTCAGCAAGGAAGACGTGCTGGCGATGGCCGAGTTCTACGAGAGCGCGGCCGGCCAGAGCCTGCTGGACAAGACCCCGGCGCTGATGCAGAACGTGATGGTGGCCATCCAGGCGCGCATGCAGCCGCTGTTCGCGGATCTGCAGAAGGACCTGGAAGCGATCGTCAACGAGCCGGAAAAGAAATAACGGGGTGCGCCGGGCCACGCCCGGCCGCTGGCTGTAGAGCCGAGCCCACGCTCGGCTTACCGCAGCAGCATCAGGCGTCGTCCACCTGCCAGCCGAACAGGCCCAGCGCCTTCTGGAACTCGCGGTCCAGCGGCGCACGCACATCCACCGTGCCACCGTCCGGATGCGGGAAACGCAGGCGCTCGGCATGCAGCAGCATGCGGTGCACGCCCTGCATGCGGAAGATGCGGTTGTGGCGACCATCACCGTGGCTGGTGTCGCCGATCATGTGATGCGAGAGATGCTTCAGGTGCCGGCGGATCTGCCGGAAGCGCCCGGTCTGCGGCTGGCAACGCAGCAGCGCGTAGCGCGAACGGGTGAACTCACCGACCGGGACCGACAGCTCGCCGGTGGCCAGGCGCTGGAAGTCGGTGACCGCCGGCTTCTTCACCGGCTTGCCGGGGCCGCCATCCAGGTCATGGTCGACCTGCCAGGAGAGCTCGGCCGGCCAGCCCCGGCAGACGGTCAGGTAGTCCTTCAGCACCTCGCCGCCCATCAGGGCCTTGCCCAGTGCACTGGCGGTATCGCGGTCGAAGGCCAGCAACAGGCAGCCACTGGTGGCGCGATCCAGCCGGTGGACCAGGAAGATCGGGCGGCCCAGCTGCTCGCGCAGGCGGTCGGCCAGGAAATCGTCTTCGCCACGGGCCAGCTTGCTGTCGTGGACCATCAGCCCGGCAGGCTTGTTGACCACGGCCAGGCGTTCATCCAGGTGCAGCAGCTGCAGGGGCGCGGTGTCGGTCTCGACCGCGGCGAGGGTCTCGGGTTCGGTGCTCACCGCGGGATTATAAAGGCCTGCCTTCTGTAGAGCCGAGCCCACGCTCGGCGGCTCTGCGCGACCGGCAACAGCCTGCCAACCAAGGTTGGCACCTGCCTGTAGAGCAGTCAGGCGCTGCGTACGGCCAACAGCTCCCCATTGCCCACCGGCACCAGGCTGGTGCTGAAGTCCGGATCAGCCTCCAGCAGCGCCCGCAGCGGTTCCATCTGTTCTGCATGCGAGGTGGCGTTGTCCACCACCAGCAGGCCACCCGGGCGCAGCACGCGACGCAACTGCGGCCACCAGCCGGCGTATTGCCCGCGGTCCGAATCGAGGAACAGCAGGTCGACGCTGGCATCCGCGGCCAGCGCCAGCCACGGTCCTGCATCGTCGTGGACCAGCGTGATGCGATCGGCCAGGCCACTGCGCGCGAAGGTGTCACGCGCCATCGCCACCTTGTCCTCCGCGTATTCCAGCGTGGTCACGTGGCCGTCGATGGCGGCGGCAGCCTCGGCCAGCCACAGCGTCGAATAGCCGTTGGAGGTGCCGATCTCCAGCACCTGGCGCGCAGCGCCGAAGCGGACCAGCACGGACAGGAATTCACCTGTCTCCGGCGTGATGTTGAGCATGCGGCGGCCACGCGCGCTTTCGCGGGCGTCGTTGTCTGCGCCGAAGCGGGTCAGTTCGTCCTTGAGTGCCTGCAGCATGGGGCCTACTTCCACCACGCGCGCAGCAGCGCCACTGCGCCGACCGCACCAGACAGCCAGCTCCACGCCGGCACGTCGCCCCAGTACCAGCCCGGTGGCTGCAGCACATACATCAGTGCGGCGATGGCCAGCAGGCCGACGCCGGTGATCGCGCCGACCGCATGCTTCTGCAGGCGCTGCACGCTGGCATCCAGTGCGGCCAGGTCGCGCGAGCGCATCGACAGTTCGTGGCGACCTTCCACCTGCTGGGTCAGCCAGGCATGCACCAGGCGCGGCATGTCCGGCGCGTGGGTCATGATTTCCGGCAGGCGCTTGCCGATCTCGCGTACCACCCGGCGCGGGCTGTAGCGCTCGCGCAGGATCTTCGCCAGCACCGGCTTGGCCACTGCCCAGATGTCGATCTGCGGATCGAGCTGGCGGCCGACGCCTTCGATGTTCAGCAGGGTCTTCTGCAGCAGGATCAGCTGCGGCTGCAGGGTCAGCTGGTAACGCTGGGCCACGCGGAACAGCTTCATCAGCACTTCGGCCAGCGAGATCTGCGACAGCGGCCGGGTGAAGTACGGCTCGCACACCGAACGCACGGCCGCTTCCAGGTCATCGATGCGCACGTTGTCCGGCATCCAGCGCGCCTGCACATGCAGTTCGGCGATGCGGCGGTAGTCGCGGTTGAAGATGGCCATGAAGTTCTCGGCCAGGTAGTACTGATCTTCCTGCGAGAGCTGGCCCATGATGCCGAAGTCCAGCGCGATGAAGCGCGGGTTGGCGCGACGCGACGGATCGGTGTCGACCCAGATGTTGCCGGCGTGCGCGTCGGCATGGAAGAAGTTGTCGCGGAACACCTGGGTGTAGAACACCCGCACGCCCTTGGCGGCCAGCGCCTTGCGGTCGATGCCGGCCTTGTCCAGCGCGGCGATGTCGTCGGACGGAATGCCCCACACGCGCTCCAGGGTCAGCGCGCGCTCGGCGGTGTGGCTCCAGATCACTTCCGGCACGTACAGGTCGTCGCTGTTTTCCCAGAAGCGGCGCAGCACGCTGGCATTGGCGCCTTCACGCTGCAGGTCCAGCTCGGCGGACAGGGTGTTTTCGACCTCGGCCACCACTTCGCGCGGACGGATCTTGTCGGCGCGTGGATGGGTGCGCTCGACCAGGGCGGCCAGCGAATTGAGCAGGGCGATATCAGCGTCGATCTGCTTCTCGATGCCCGGGCGCAGCACCTTGACCACCACCTGGCGGCCATCGGCCAGCGTGGCCGCGTGCACCTGTGCGATGGAGGCCGAGGCCAGCGGTTCGGTGTCGAAACTGGCGAAGGCCTCGCTGACCGGCAGACCGAGCGCTTCCTCGACGATGCGACGCGCGGTCTCACCATCGAACGGCTTGACCCGGTCCTGCAGCAGAGTCAGCTCATTGGCCACATCCGGCGGCACCAGATCGCGGCGGGTGGACAGGATCTGGCCGAACTTGACGAAGATCGGGCCGAGATCCTGCAGCGCCAGGCGCAGGCGCGCACCGCGCGACTGTGCGGCGATGTCGGCCGAGGCGCGCGGCACGAACGGCTTGGCCAGGCGCAACCAGCGCTCGGCCGGTGTGCCCTGCAGCAGGTCGTCGAGGCGGTAACGCAGGATCACCCGGCCGATGCGGCTGGCGCGCAGCACGGCCTTCATGCGGCACCCCGCAGGCGCTGTACGCGTGCACCAAGGCGCTCCACGTCGTCGCGCAGCACGTCCACATCATCGTGGAAGGCATCCAGTTCAGCGCGCGGCACTACATCGCGCGATTCCTCGGTGATGAATTCTGCGGCGCTGTGGGCCAGGTCGACCGCGCCCTGGCGTGCGTGCTGCAGGGCGCTGCGCAGGGTATTGGCGACCTGCACGCCCAGTACCTCGCCGAACACGGTGACGAAGGGCTGCTGCCAGTCCGGGTCGAAGCCCTTGGCGAGCTGCTGCAGGCGGCGTGCCAGTTCGGCGTCGCCGGCCACGCGCACGCGGCCCTTGCCGTTGTTGTCACCGCGCCGTGCGTTGGCCAGCAGCGGCAGCTGCGCGAGCACGCCGGCCAGGCTGCTGCGCACGGCCAGGTCGGCTTCCTGCGCATCCACCGGGCCGACCCGCAGCTGGTCGCCGTCGACGCTGATGCGCATGGCCAGCGACGGCGCTTCCAGGGTCAGATCGATATGCCGGCCATCCAGGCTGGTCAGCGCATGGCGGGTATCCGGATCCAGCGCCAGCGCGCGGTTCAGGGCGATCTGCAGGGTGCGGCCGGCGACCGGCTTGAGGGACTTGAGCAGGGAGAGAGCCATGTGTGCATTCTACCTGCGTGGGTGGGGGGCTTGGGCCGGGCTGCCGCCCGGCACCCGCAGAGGCACCGGCCGCTGGCCGGCAAGATCAACATCAAAAGCGGGCTATCCGTGGGATGGCGGGGTGGGTCCGGTTGCGGGGGACGCTGCAAGTACGTCCATGTAGCTCGGT
>NZ_JBQEMR010000012.1:95251-105854 GCF_052045015.1 Stenotrophomonas sp. 22692 | reverse complement strand
CCCCCCCCCCCCCCCCCCCCCCCCCCCCCCCCCCCCCCCCCCCCCCCCCCCCTCCTCCCGCAGGAAGCCCGCTGTTGCTTCGGCTGTTGCTTCGGCGGGTGCTTCGGCGGGTGCCGGGCGCAGCCCGGCCGGACCACCTCCGGTGGTTGCAGCAGCAACCGAAAAAATTGGCCATGATCGGCTGACTCCCACGTCGTACGGCCCGCCCGTTCCGCCAGCCATGCCCGAATACCGTTCCCGCACCTCCACCGCCGGCCGCAACATGGCCGGCGCCCGCGCCCTGTGGCGTGCCACCGGCATGAAGGACGGCGACTTCCACAAGCCGATCATCGCCATCGCCAACTCCTTCACCCAGTTCGTGCCCGGCCACGTGCACCTGAAGGACCTCGGCCAGCTGGTCGCGCGCGAGATCGAACAGGTCGGCGGCGTCGCCAAGGAATTCAACACCATCGCCGTGGACGACGGCATCGCGATGGGCCACGACGGCATGCTGTACTCGCTGCCCAGCCGCGAGATCATCGCCGACGCCGTGGAGTACATGGTCAACGCGCACTGCGCCGACGCGCTGGTGTGCATCAGCAACTGTGACAAGATCACCCCTGGCATGCTGATGGCCGCGCTGCGCCTGAACATCCCGGTGGTGTTCGTCTCCGGCGGGCCGATGGAAGCGGGCAAGACCAGGCTGTCCGAGCACAAGCTGGACCTGGTCGACGCGATGGTGGTGGCCGCCGATGACAGCGCCTCCGACGAGAAGGTCGCGGCCTTTGAACGCAGCGCCTGCCCCACCTGCGGCTCCTGCTCGGGCATGTTCACCGCCAACTCGATGAACTGCCTGACCGAAGCGCTGGGCCTGTCGCTGCCCGGCAACGGCACTACGCTGGCCACCCATGCCGACCGCG
Organism: Stenotrophomonas sp. 22692; assembly: GCF_052045015.1. Taxonomy (NCBI): domain Bacteria; kingdom Pseudomonadati; phylum Pseudomonadota; class Gammaproteobacteria; order Lysobacterales; family Lysobacteraceae; genus Stenotrophomonas; species Stenotrophomonas sp. 22692. The sequence goes on along the minus strand of NZ_JBQEMR010000012.1, from coordinate 104,955 downwards.
AGGCGCTGTTCCGCCGCGCCGGCCGGCTGATCGTCGAGCTCTGCCATCGCTGGTATGGCGGCGAGGATCCGACGGCGCTGCCGCGCGGGATCGCCACCCAGGCCGCGTTCGCCAACGCGATGACCCTGGACATCGCCATGGGCGGCTCCACCAACACCATCCTGCACCTGCTGGCCGCAGCGCAGGAAGCGGAGGTCGACTTCGACCTGACCCACATCGACGCGCTGTCGCGACGCGTCCCGCAGCTGTGCAAGGTGGCGCCGAACACACCGAAGTACCACATCGAGGACGTGCACCGCGCCGGCGGCGTGTTCGGCATCCTCGGTGAGCTGGATCGCGCCGGCCTGCTCGATGCCACGGTGCCAACCGTGCACAGCGCCAGCCTGGCCGACGCACTGGAACGCTGGGACGTGGTGCGCAGTGACAACGACACCCTGCACACCTTCTTCAAGGCCGGCCCAGCCGGCATTCCCACCCAGGAGGCCTTCAGCCAGGCCACGCGCTGGCCGACGCTGGACCTGGACCGCGCCGGGGGCTGCATCCGTTCGCTGCAACATGCGTATTCGCTGGAAGGCGGCCTCGCGGTGCTGCGCGGCAACCTGGCTGTCGATGGCTGCGTGGTGAAAACCGCCGGCGTGGACGAATCGATCCATGTGTTCGAAGGCCCCGCGCGCGTCTATGAAAGCCAGGACGCCGCCGTCGCCGGCATCCTCGCCGACGAAGTGCAACCCGGCGAGGTGGTGGTGATCCGCTACGAAGGCCCGAAGGGTGGCCCGGGCATGCAGGAAATGCTGTACCCGACCAGCTATCTGAAGTCGAAGGGGCTGGGCAAACAGTGCGCGCTGCTCACGGATGGCCGCTTCTCCGGCGGCACCTCGGGCCTGTCGATCGGCCACGTCTCGCCGGAAGCGGCCAGCGGCGGCGCGATCGGCCTGGTGGAAGACGGCGACCGCATCCGCATCGACATTCCGGCCCGCCGCATTGATCTGCTGCTGGATGAGGCCACCCTGGCGCAACGCCGCGCCGACGCCGATGCCCGCGGCTGGAAGCCGCGTGCGGCGCGCCCGCGCAAGGTCACCAGCGCCCTGAAGGCCTACGCCCTGCTTGCCACCAGCGCAGACAAGGGCGCCGTGCGCAACGCCGCGCTTCTGGGCGATTGACCGCCATACGGTAGTGCCGGCCGCTGGCCGGCATCTGTACTGCGACGCCCCACATCAATGAGGTTGCCGGCCAGCGGCCGGCGCTCCCCATCCTGATCCGTTATGGTGGTCCAGGAAGTCACCAACACGGAGGTTGAGATGATGTTGCTTTCCTTTGCGCTGGCCGCTGCCATGGGTGCAGCAGCCGAACCGCCAAAAGCACCCGACTGCAGCTACGACCGTGCAGCGATGCTGGCGATGGAACCTGGCCGGTTCGATCAGGACCTGGCAGGTGGCTGGCGCCCGTTGGCCGACCGTGGTTGTACTCGCGAAGCGGCCGACCTGCTGTCCGCCTACGGCGCACTGCCCAAGGCAGAAGGCAATGTCATCATCACGTGGCACGAGGGCCAGCTGCGCGCGGAGCTGGGGCAGACCGCGCAGGCGATTGCGCTGATGGAACGCAGCCACAAGCCAGTAAACGGGAGCGACCCGGGTTACTGGAATGCCTACGTGGACGGCATGGTCGCGTTCCTGCGCCAGGACCGCAGCGCCCTGGAGAAGGCTCGTGCGAGGCTGGTCGCGATACCGACGCCCACCGCGATGGCGGAGAACATCAAGGACGGCCGCTACCACTTCACCACCGAGGGCGGGCAGCAGGTGCAGATGCCGTGGCCGCCGAACCTGGACGTGCTTGATGGACTGCGGCGCTGCTTCGGCAAACCCTACGTGGAGGCCTATGGGCCAGGCTGCCGGAAGCCGGAGGGCGGTTGAGCGCCAGCGCGCGTGCTGGGGTCAGAGCCCTTCCTGCGGAAGGGATCCGACCCCGCCTCAGCCGATCACGCGCTTGAAGGGCGGCAGCGCGTCGATGATGCGCTTGCCGTAGCGGCGGGTCAGCAGCCGCGAATCAAGAATGACCACGCGGCCGGTGTCGGTGGAGGTGCGGATCAGGCGGCCGGCGAACTGGGTCAACGTGCGCAGCGCATGCGGAATGGCGATCAGGTTGAAGGCGTTCAGCCCCCGCCCTTCAAACCATTCGCTGAGCGTGGCGGTCTGCGGGTCGGTCGGCACCGCGAACGGCACCTGGGTGATCACCACCGTGGTGCAGGCCTCACCTGGCAGGTCGAGGCCTTCGCCGAACGAATTCAGCCCGAACAGCACCGAGCCCTCACCCGCCGCGACACGGCGCAGGTGCTCGTCGATCAGCCGTGTCTTGGACATCTCGCCCTGCACCAGCACCTGCTTGCGGCGCGCGGCCGACATCAGGCCAGCCACCTTCTCCATCTTCCAGCGCGAGGTGAACAGCACCATCGAGCCCTTGGCCCAATCCAGCTCGGTGTCGAGGTAGCGTGCCACTTCGCGCGGATGGCCTTCGCGGTCATCCGGCGTGACCGGGAACTTCGGCACGATCAGCTCGGCCTGGTTGGGCAGGTCGAACGGCGACGACAGCGAAACCATCTCGGCCTCTTCGGGAATGCCGTTGTCGATCGCCAGCGATTGGAAATCGCCACCGCCGGTCAGCGTCGCCGAGGTCATCACCACCGAGTCCACTTCATCCCACAGCAGCTTGCGCAGCACGTGCGCGGCCGACACCGGCGAGCCGTGCAGCACCAGGTCGCCGTCGCGGGTGGCGGTGACCCAGCGCGCCATCGGCGGCGCGCCGTCCTTGTCCTCGCGGCGCCACGCCTGCCACAGGTTGTACTGCTGCTCGATCATCTCCAGCGCCATGCCCAGGTTGCGCTGCAGGCGCTCGCGTGCGGCATCGTCCGGCTTGCCCTTGGCCACCTGCGCGGTGGCGGCATGCGCCCAGTTGTAGAGACTGCGGGTATCGTCGGCCAGCGCCTCGATCGGCTCGCGCCAGGCCTCGGGCAGGCGCCCGTTGGCCGCGCGCCACATTGGTTCCTCGTCGGCCGGCGCCGGCATCCACACCCGCTCGATGTGGTCACGGAACGCGCGCAGCTGCTTGGCCACGTTGCTGGCGACCTCGATGGCTTCGTTGGGCAGCAGGTTGCCGAGCCGGTCCTTGTCGACCGCGCGGTAGGCACCGGCAATCAGGATCTGCAGGCGGCCGGTGCGCTTGGCCATTTCATCCAGCGCCAGGCTGGCCGCACCCTGGTCGATGGCCACGTTGCCGATGTGATGGCCTTCGTCCAGCACCAGCAGCATGTCCGACGGCGGCGCGATCAGTGGCTGGCCATTGTCACTGTCGCCGATCGACAGCGCCGACAGCAGCAGCGCGTGGTTGGTGACCACGATCTGCGCATCGCGCACGGTATTGCGCGAGCGCAGCACCGCGCACTGCGCCGAATACGCACAACGGCGCCCGGCGCAGCCCGAAGCCGGCGTGGTGATGCGGCTGCGCAGGCCGGGGCTGATGGTCTCCGGCGCATTGTCAATGTCGCCATCCCAGCTGCCGCTGGTGAAGGCGTCGGTCAGGCGCTTGGCGATGTCCATCTCGATCGGCGCCAGCGGCCGGTCGAACAGCGGCGCGTCATCCTCGAACATGCCGCCCTGCGAGCCCTCGCCCTGCGCCTCGGCGGCATTGCGCGTGCACAGGTAGCGGGTACGGCCCTTGGCCAGCGCCACGGTCGCCTCCAGGCCGGTGGCCTTGAGGAAGTTGGGAATGTCGCGCTCGACCAGCTGCGACTGCAGCGCCACGGTGCCGGTGCTGATCACCAGCTTCTTCCTGGTGGCCAGCGCGATCGGTACACCTGCGGTGAGGTAGCCCAGGCTCTTGCCGACGCCGGTGGGCGCCTCGACCACGCCGACGCCGCCACTTTTCGACAGCGCACGCGACACCACGCCGATCATCTGGCTCTGCGAGCGGCGGGTGGAGAAGCCGGGGGTATTGGCCTGCAGCGTGGTGTACGCCTTGCGGATCGCGTCCTTCAAGGCGTCATCGAGCATGCGCGGAGCGGCAACGGTTTCGGTCACGCCGGGAACTACCGTAGCTGGATCAGGCCGGTCATTGTCGCATGGCCGGCCACGACCGCCGCCGCTGCCTGCCTGAACAAGCCAGCGACGACACCCGGCGGCCGGATGAACACGCCGAACGCTGCTGGGGACAGACCAGGGCCGTCACCGGGAGGTCACTGCACCACGTTGCCACGCAGCCGCAGCAGGCGCACCAGCGCCCACACCAGCAGCACCACGCCGATGGCTTCAACCATTGCCAGCGCGAAGTGCAGCACGCCGAGGATGGTGCCGATGCCCGACACGGCGCCGAAGTTACCGCTGCTGACCAGCCACATCGGCAGGATGCCCGCTGCCAGGCCGCCAAGACTGGACAGCAGCAACAGCAGCAGGCCGGCCAGGGCGCCGGTGCGGGTGGCATCGCGCGGCGCGCCGACCACCCAGACCAGGCCGATGCACAGCGCGATCAGCACCGGCAGGCGCACGCCCACCATGCTCAGCACGGTCACCAGCAGGGTTGTGCCGTCCATCGATCAGTCCTCGCCGGCCAGCACGGCCGAGCCCTGCCGCAGCGACTGGTAGACCTCATCGGTCTGCGGGCGCACGCCATGCCACTGCAGGAAGCTCTCGGCGGCCTGTTCGACCAGCATGCCCAGCCCATCCACGGTATTGCGGCAGTTCGACGCGCGTGCCCAGGCCAGGAAGGCGATGGCAGCCTCGCCGTAGTTGAGGTCGACGGCGGTGGTCATCGAGTTGACCAGCGACAGCGGCAGCTTGAACTCGACGTCGCGGTCGCGGCCGGCCGAGGTGGCATTGACGATCAGCTCGAAGTCACCCAGGTCACGCAGGTCTTCCCAGTAGCGGCTGATCGCGCGGCCCGGTTCGCCCATCGCGTCGATCAGTTCATCGGCGCGTTCCGGTGTGCGGTTGACCACCACCAGCTCGGTGATGCCGGCATCGAGCAGCGCCGGCGCGACGCTGCGCGCGGAACCGCCGGCGCCGATCAGCAGCACGCGGCGGCCACGCAGGTCCAGGCCATGGCGGTCGGTCAGGTCACGCACCAGGCCGATGCCATCGGTGGTATCGCCGTGCCAGCGGTCGCCCTTGCGCAGCAGCGTGTTGACCGAGCCGGCGCGGCGCGCGCGCGCGGTCAGGGTGGTGCACACCGAGAACGCGGCTTCCTTGTGCGGCGAGGTGACGTTGGCACCGACACCGCCTTCGGCGGCGAAGGCTTCCAGGCCGGCCAGGAACGCATCAGGGGCCAGGTCGATTGCACGGTAGTCGATGCTGATGCCTTCCTGGCGACCGAACGTCGCGTGGATCTGCGGCGACTTCGAGTGGGCAACGGGGTGTCCGAAGACGGCGTAACGGTCGGTCATGGAATCCTCAAGCTGGCTAGACTGATGCTCTTTCGTGCACGGACCCGGATGATGCGCATCACCCCGCCCCTGCTGGTGCTTGCCGCCAGTCTACTCTCTGCCCCCGTGGCGATGGCGTTGAACGAGTACGGCATCGAAGGCATGGGCGTGGTCTCCACCCGTGCCGACGAGGGCCGCGCCACGATCAGCGCCGATGGCCAGCGCATCGTGTTCGCACGCCGCGGCGAGGCGGGCTGGGGCCTGTGGCAGGCGCGCGTGGTCGAGGGCCGCTGGCAGCAGGCGCAGGCGCTGCCGGTGGGCGTGGCCGGCGAGGCCCGCGATCCCTACTTCAGCCGTGATGGCCGCTGGCTGCTGTTCGCGGCCGGCCGCGAGGGCGCGCTGGCGCTGTACCGGGCCACGGTGGAAGCCGACGGCCAGCTCGGGAAGGCGCAGCCCTTGGCGGGCGATGGTGGGCGCCGGGAAGAGCGCGGGCCGGCCCTGAGTGCGGACGGCAAGCGGCTGTTGTTTGCCCGCGAGCAGGGTCGCGGCGCGGGCTGGGACCTGTTCGTGGCGTCACTGGACGCGCAGGGCGTGCGTGGCCCAGCCACCGCGTTGGCCGCGTTGAACAGCGCCGACGACGAGACCGACGGCGACTGGCTGGGCAACGACGGCGCGGTGGTGTTCAGCCGTGGCAGCGGCGCGACCGCGCAGGTGTGGAGCAGCGGCTGTGCGTGGACCGGCGCGGCGCTGCAGCCATTGGGGCTGTCATTCAACCAGGCCGGCGGCTGGACCGGCGCGCCAGTGGTCGACAACGCCAAGCCGGGCGAGATGATGGTTGCCAGCAGTGCGGCGAAGGCGCCACGTGCCGGTGGCGTGGATGTGTACCGGTTGGCGGTGCCGAAGGTGGCGGCGGTTGCGGGGTGCGTGCCTGCCGCCCGGTAGATGCCAACCTTGGTTGGCATGCGGGAAAGTGCCAACCAAGGTTGGCACCCACCCGTCAGCGCGACAACACCTTCGCGCGCTGCTGCTCGTACTCGACTTCGCTCAACTGGCCGTTGTCCTTGCGCTGGTTCAGCGCGGCCAGCTCGGCCTGCACGCTCTCCGGCAGGGCCTGCTCACGGGCCACGTGGCGGGCGGCGGAGAGCTGCTCCGGCGGGCGCTTGCCCGCGCGCCATGCGGCGATGAAGACACCGACGATGATGGCGCCGAACACCAGCGTACCGGTGCCCCAGATCAACCATTGCATCCATCCCAGTTCGGGTCCCATCGCGCAGTCCTCCGTCTATCGTGGCGCTATTGTCAGCGCTCGCGCAGCCATCGCGCCACCTGCGGCGCGAAATAGGTCAGCACACCGTCGGCACCGGCCCGCTTGAAGCCCAGCAGCGACTCCAGCACGCAGGCGCGCTCGTCCAGCCAGCCGTTGGCGAAGGCGGCCTTCATCATCGCGTACTCGCCACTCACCTGATAGGCGAAGGTCGGCACGCCAAACGTCTCCTTCACCCGGCGCACCAGGTCCAGGTACGGCATGCCCGGCTTGACCATCACCATGTCGGCACCCTCTTCCAGGTCCAGCGCGATCTCGCGCAGGGCCTCGTCGCCGTTGGCCGGGTCCATCTGGTAGGTCTTCTTGTCGGCCTTGCCGAGGCTGGCCGCGCTGCCCACTGCATCACGGAACGGACCGTAGAACGCCGAGGCGTACTTGGCCGAGTACGCCATGATGCGCACATTGATGTGGTTGCCGGCATCCAGCGCACGGCGGATCGCGCCGATGCGGCCGTCCATCATGTCCGACGGCGAGACGATGTCCACACCGGCCTCGGCGTGCGACACCGACTGCTTGACCAGCGCTTCGACCGTGATGTCGTTCAGCACATAGCCCTTGTCATCGATGATGCCGTCCTGGCCGTGGGTGGTGTACGGGTCCAGCGCCACGTCGGTCATCACCCCCAGCTCCGGGAAGCGCGACTTCAGCGCGCGGATCGCACGCTGCGCCAGACCGTCCTCGGCCCACGCCGCCGACGCATCCAGCGACTTCAGCGACGGGTCGATCACCGGGAACAGGTCGATCACCGGAATGCCCAGCTCCAGCGCTTCTTCGGCCACCTTCAGCAGCTCTTCGATCGACAGCCGCTCCACGCCCGGCATCGACGGCACTGCGGTGCGGCCGGCCAGTTCGTGCACGAACACCGGGTAGATCAGGTCGTCGGTGGTCAGCGTGTTCTCGCGCATCAGGCGGCGCGAGAACTCGTCATGGCGCATGCGGCGCGGGCGGTAAAGCGGGTGGGACATGGCAGGCTCCGAGGAGTGGCTATTGCAACAGGTAGCCCTGCGGCAGCAGGGGTTCGGGCAAGGGGCGTTCGCCGAGCGCGTCGAGCTGGTCGATCTCGATCGTGCGCACCAGCGCGTCCAGCGGCAGGTCGTTCGGCTCCAGGCCGAACGGGTCTTCCATTTCTTCGCCCAGCTGGTCCAGGCCGAAGAAGGCATAGGCCAGCACCGCCGACAGCACCGGCGTGCCCCAGCCCAGCGAACTGGCCAGGCCGAACGGCAGCAGCACGCAGAACATCCACGCGCAGCGGTGCAGCAGCAGGGTGTAGGCGAACGGCAGCGGGGTGGTGAGGATGCGCTCGCAGCCGGCCTGGATCGACGACATCGCGTGCAGGCGCTCTTCCAGCTGGGTGTAGAGGATCGGGTCGAGGTCACCGGCGCGCAGGGCCTGGGCCAGCTCGGCCGCGATCATCGACAGCAGCGCGTCGGGCACGTTCTCACGCTGCCCGAGTTGTTCGCGCTGGCGCTTGTCCAGCCACGGCAGGGCCATCAACGCCACGATGCGCCCGCGCAGGCGACCGGCCAATGCATGGGCGAAGGCGGTGGTGAGATAGGCGATGCGGCGGCGACGGCCGGTGTCATCGGCCAGCAGCAGGTTCACCTGGCGGGCCAGCGAGCGCGATTCGTAGACCAGCTGGCCCCACAGCTTGCGGCCTTCCCACCAGCGCTCGTAGCAGGCGCTGTTGCGGAAGCTGAGGAAGATCGACAGCACCAGGCCAAGCAGGGTGAACGGCGTGACCGACACGCGTTCGATGCCGGTGGGCGGCGCCAGCTCGACCACCGCGGCCACGGCGATGGACAGGATCAGGATGGCCAGCACCTTGGGCGCGATCGCTTTGACGATCGAACCGCGCAGGATGTACAGCAGTTGCCAGCCGTGGGGACGGGGTCGGATGATCATGGGGCAGCCGCGCCGGGCGCGGATTCACAGGCACGCGTGGGGCTCGCGCAGCCATTCATTGTACGCCCCTGCCCGGCCACCGGCCTTGCGCCTGCGACGCCCTGTCGCACCCGGGCGCGGGCTCAGATCACGCCGCCACCCAGGCCGAGGCGGAGGATGCCCACCACCACCACGATGCCGTTCAGGACCAGGCCCGCCCAGGCCCGGCCACGCTTGCTCGGGTGGGTGAACAGGATGCCCAGCGCGGCGATGACCGCGCCCACCGCAGCGAACGGGATCAGGAACCAGTTGCCCCAGCCGAGCAGTGGAATCAGCGCCAGGATCATCCACAACAGCGCCAGTACGCCCCACAACAGACTGATCACACCCATGCCGCTCTCCCGCAGTTGGTTCCTGCCCCAACCATAGACGTTCCCGCTGCCGCCGCCTACTGCCATTGGCGGAGCTGTCACCCGCACCGTGCTAGCGTGCTGCCGTGCGTGCCCTGGCCCGGGTGTTGGCGCCGATTCAGAGTGGCCCGCCGATGATCGCAACCAGTCCTACAGGGGTCGTGCCATGAACATCCGTTGGGCCGCGTTGGCGGCCATCCTGCTGGTCGCCGCTGGCTGTGCCAGCACCTCCAAGGTGATGCTGGGCCGCGCCCGCGCACCGATCGATCCGGCGCTGGTGCAGATCTACTCGACGCCACCGGCCGGTTCCCAGGAAATCGCCCAGCTGGAATCGGCGTCCGCCGTCGGCTTCGGCACCCAGGGCCAGACCGATGCCGCTGTGGCACGCCTGAAGCGTGAGGCCGCCGCGCTCGGCGCCAATGGCGTGGTGCTGATGGGCGTGGGCAGCAGCGGCTCGCCGGTGGGCATGTCGGTGGGCGCCGGCACGTTCGGTTCGCACGTCGGTGGCGGCGTCGGCATCGGTATTCCGACGACGCAGAAGCGCGCCGCCGGCGTCGCCATCTGGGTGCCGAATCCGGCACCGCCAGCGCGGTTGCCGACACAGGTGATCACCCCGCAGCGGTGACGCGGCAGCGTCACCGCGGGTAGCGCCGGGCCATGCCCGGCGTCTCTCCCGCTGCGC